>NZ_PIZT01000006.1:0-247093 GCF_002834115.1 Methylomonas sp. Kb3
GACAGCAGTCGTACGCCTGCCACTGTGTCGTTATGGCTGCCCAGAGCAAAGGTACCGCCGTTGACGACCAGATTGGATGTATTGGCAAGCACGTCACTGGCACCCAAGGCCAATGTGCCGGCATTGACTTGGGTGTTGTCGGTGTAAGTATTGGTCCCGCTCAGGGTCACGGTGCCGGCGTTGGTTTTACTCAAGCCCACACTGCCGCCCAACGCCGCGCTGACCGTGCCGGCTTGCATATCAAAGTCGCTGGTTGACGTTAACGCACCGGTGCCGGTAATCGAACCGGACGTTAATTGCACCCCGGCGACGGTGTCGTTGTTCGCACCCAAATCGAAAGTGCCGCCGTTGACGATCAAGCTGGAGGTGTTGGCAAGCACGTCACTGGCACCTAAAGCCAACGTGCCGGTGCTGACTTGGGTGTTGCCGGTGTAAATATTGGTCCCGCTCAGGGTCACGGTGCCGGCGGTGGTTTTGTTTAGACCGATATTGGTGCCACCTAGCTTGGCGCTGACCGTGCCGGATTGCACATCAAACGTGCTGTTCGACATCAGAGTGCCGGAGCCGGTAATCGAACCGGACAGTAATTGCACGCCGGCGACGGTGTCGCTGTTTGCGCCCAGATCGAAAGTGCCGCCGTTAACGATCAAGCTGGAGGTATTGGCGAGCACGTCACTGGCACCCAAGGCCAACGTGCCGGCGTTGACTTGGGTGTTGCCGGTATAAGTATTGCTGCCGCTTAGCGTCACGGTACCAGCGGTGGTTTTGCTCAAGCCCACGCTGCCGCCTAACGCCGCACTGATCGTGCCGGCTTGCACATCAAACGTGCTAGTAGACGTTAACGTACCGGTGCCGGTAATCGAACCGGACGTTAATTGCACGCCGGCGACGGTGTCGCTGTTTGCGCCCAAATCGAAAGTGCCGCCGTTGACGATCAAGCTGGAGGTGTTGGCAAGCGCGTCACTGGCACCCAAGGCCAATGTGCCGGCGCTGACTTGGGTGTTGCCGGTGTAGGTATTGGTTCCGATTAGCGTCACGGTACCGGCGGTGGTTTTGTTTAGGCCGATATTGGTGCCGCCTAGCTTGGTGCTGACCGTGCCGGATTGCACGTCAAACGTGCTGTTCGACGTCAGAGTGCCGGAGCCGGTAATCGAACCGGACAGTAATTGCACGCCGGCGACGGTGTCGTTGTTCGCACCCAAATCGAAAGTGCCGCCGTTGACGATCAGATTGGAGGCATTGGCGAGCACATTGCTGGCGCCCAAGGCCAACGTGCCGGCATTGACTTGGGTGTTGCCGGTGTAAGTATTGGTCCCGCTCAGGGTCACTGTACCGGCGGTGGTTTTGTTTAGGCCGATATTGGTGCCACCTAGCTTGGCGCTGACCGTGCCGGATTGCACGTCAAACGTGCTGTTCGACGTCAGAGTGCCGGAGCCGGTAATCGAACCGGACGTTAATTGCACCCCGGCGACGGTGTCGCTGTTTGCACCCAAATCGAAAGTGCCGCCGTTGACGACCAGACTGGACGTATTGGCAAGCACATCGCCGGCGCCCAAGGCCAACGTGCCGGCATTGACTTGGGTGGTGCCGGTGTACGTGTTGGTGCCACTTAGCGTCACGGTACCTGCGGTGGTTTTGTTCAAGCCCACGCTGCCGCCCAAATTGGCACTGACCGTGCCGGCTTGCACATCAAACGTGCTGGTAGACGTCAAAGTGCCGGTGCCGGTAATCGAACCGGACAGTAATTGCACCCCGGCGACGGTGTCGTTGTTCGCACCCAAATCAAAAGTGCCGCCGTTAACGATCAGACTCGAGGTATTGGCGAGGACGTCACTGGCACCCAAGGCCAACGTGCCGGCATTGACTTGGGTGTTGCCGGTGTAGGTATTGGTTCCGCTTAGCGTCACGGTACCGGCGGTGGTTTTGTTTAGGCCGATATTGGTGCCACCTAGCTTGGCGCTGACCGTGCCTGATTGCACATCAAACGTGCTAGTAGACGTTAACGTACCGGTGCCGGTAATCGAACCGGACAGTAATTGCAGCCCGGCCACCGTATCGTTATTGCTGCCTAGAGCGAAAGTGCCGCCGTTGACGATCAGATTGGAGGCATTGGCGAGCACATCGCTGGCGCCCAAGGCCAACGTGCCGGCATTTACTTGGGTGTTGCCGGTATAGGTATTGCTACCGCTCAGCGTCACGGTACCTGCGGTGGTTTTACTCAAGCCCACACTGCCGCCCAACGCCGCGCTGACCGTGCCGGCTTGCACATCAAATGTGCTGGTAGACGTTAACGTGCCGGTGCCGGTAATCGAGCCGGACGTTAATTGCACCCCGGCGACGGTGTCGTTGTTCGCACCCAAATCAAAAGTGCCGCCGTTAACGATCAGACTCGAGGCATTGGCGAGTACGTCGCCGGCGCCCAAAGCCAATGTGCCGGCGCTAACTTGGGTTGTGCCTGTGTAAGTATTGTTGCCGCTTAGCGTCACGGTACCTGCGGTGGTTTTACTCAAGCCCACGCTGCCGCCCAACGCCGCGCTGACCGTGCCGGCTTGCACATCAAATGTGCTGGTAGACGTTAACGTGCCGGTGCCGGTAATCGAGCCGGACGTTAATTGCACCCCGGCGACGGTGTCGTTGTTCGCACCCAAATCAAAAGTGCCGCCGTTAACGATCAGACTCGAGGTATTGGCGAGGACGTCACTGGCACCCAAGGCCAACGTGCCGGCATTGACTTGGGTGTTGCCGGTGTAGGTATTGGTTCCGCTTAGCGTCACGGTACCGGCGGTGGTTTTGTTTAGGCCGATATTGGTGCCACCTAGCTTGGCGCTGACCGTGCCTGATTGCACATCAAACGTGCTAGTAGACGTTAACGTACCGGTGCCGGTAATCGAACCGGACAGTAATTGCAGCCCGGCCACCGTATCGTTATTGCTGCCTAGAGCGAAAGTGCCGCCGTTGACGATCAGATTGGAGGCATTGGCGAGCACATCGCTGGCGCCCAAGGCCAACGTGCCGGCATTTACTTGGGTGTTGCCGGTATAGGTATTGCTACCGCTCAGCGTCACGGTACCTGCGGTGGTTTTACTCAAGCCCACACTGCCGCCCAACGCCGCGCTGACCGTACCGGCTTGCATATCAAAGTCGTTGTTTGAGGATAATGTGCCGGCACCGCTCAAAGTCGCCCCAGTATGCGCCAAACTGAAATTTGCTACAGTGGGCGAAATATCAAGAGCCACATTTTGGCCGACATTGATAGCCGCATCATCGGCCGCTCCGGGGCTTGCGGCACATGACCAGTTAGCGGGCGTAGACCAAATATCATCCCCACCTTGCCAGGTACAAACGGCAGCGTCGGCAGTTGAAAAAAATCCGATCAGCAACGCCGAGAAAGCGCAAGAGGCATCGGCGCCGACGCTGCGCGAACGTCGTTTGGCTATCGGTGGATTATTTGCAGACTCGGCTGGCGATTGGCACATCTTGAATCCATGATGTTGATTAAAAAGTGGGTTTTAGTCATATTCCACTTGACGCTATTTGTTATGGGTATGTTGGCTTTGTTATTCAAAGCCTTTCTAGGTTTAGATCAACGAAAGTTTGTTGTCGGGCGCCGATTAAACAGCTCAAGCTTCGGTCGTTACCCTTAATACCTCTTCTAAGGTGGTGATGCCCTGCAAGGCTTTGCCGACGCCGTCTTCGTACATGGTTTGCATGCCTTCCTGAATGGCAGTCTGTTGGATCACGAAGGCTTCTTCGTGCTTCATGATTTGCTTGCGTATTGTGTCGGTCATCGTCAAAAACTCGATGATTGCCAAGCGACCCTTGTAGCCGATGCCGTTGCAGGTGGGACAGCCGACTGGTTTGTGCAGCAGGATTTCGCCGGTAGGTTGCCACTGTCTAAGTTTCATTTCTTCTATCAGCGTGTCCGAGGCTGGGTGGGCTTGTTTGCAATGCGGGCACAGGCGGCGGACCAAGCGCTGGGCTAGGATACCGTTGATGGTCGAGCTAAGCAGGTATTCTTCCAGGCCCATGTCCTGCAAACGGGTAACACCAGCGGCGGCATCATTGGTGTGCAGCGTGGATAACACCAAGTGACCGGTCAGTGCCGATTGCACGGCGATCTTGGCGGTTTCCAGGTCGCGCATCTCGCCGATCATGATCACGTCCGGGTCTTGGCGGACGATGGAGCGCAAGGCCGATGCAAAAGTCAAACCAATTTGTGGTTTAGCTTGAATTTGGTTGATACCTTCCAGTTGATATTCCACCGGATCTTCGACGGTGATGATTTTGCGCTCGGAGGTGTTCAGGGTTTTTAATGCGGCATACAACGAGGTGGATTTACCGCTACCGGTCGGGCCGGTGATCAACAAAATGCCGTGCGGTTGCGCCAATACTTCCATGAAACGTTCGGCCTGCTTGCCGACGAAGCCGAGGGTTTCGAAATCCAGTACCGCGTTTTCCTTGTCCAGCAAGCGGATCACCACGCTTTCGCCGTGCAGGGTAGGGATGGTGGAAACCCGCAAATCCAGCTCCTTGCCTATCATTTGCAATTTGATGCGGCCGTCCTGCGGCAGGCGGCGTTCGGCGATATTGAGCTTGGCCATGATCTTGATCCGCGACAGCACGGCGGCGGTGGAAGCCACCGGCGGCGAGTCGATGTCCTGCAACACGCCGTCGATACGCAGGCGCACTTTCAGGCTTTGCTCGAACGGTTCGATATGCACGTCCGAGGCGCGGCTTTCCACGGCTTTTTGCAGGATGAAGTTCACCATTTTGATGATGGGCGCTTCGCTGGCTAGATCTTTTAGATGTTCAAGGTCTTCGCTGCCTTCTTCCTCGACATTCAGGTTGTCCATCAGCTTGTCCATTTGCGACTTGCCTTCGCCGTATTGCAATTCCAACGCGGCGTCTATTTCCGAAAGCTGGCCGATTTGCAATTTAATGGGTTTGCCGATGGCAAGTTGCAAAGCTTGCGTCACATAGTCGTCTTCCGGGTCCATCACCGCGACTTGGATCTGTTCGTCGTCCGCCGTCAGACCTACGGCATGGTATTGCTTTAAAAAACGCTGCGAAACACTATCCGGCAGCGGTGTTTGCGGCGGGTACTGTGCCGGACCTACGCGAGCAATCCCGCTGGCTTCGGCGAAGCTGCCGGCGATGTCGCTGTCCGAACACAAACCCAGTTTGATCAGCAGTTGCGGCACGGAGTCGTCCAATGCCGATTTTTGCATGCGGCGGACTTTACTCAAATCGCTGTCGGAGAGCTTACCTTTCTTTTTTAACAAGCTGAGAAAGGCGGCGTATTTTTCGGGGTTTTCCACGGTTTCCATGTTCACTGTGTCGGCCTAAACTTGCAGAACTCTGGCGCATTGTAGCGATTTTCCACTCAGTCCGGCAGTAATTGTTTATGGGATGGTGACTCTTGTGCCGCGTTAGAGAGGGAATGAGGCGCTGCTCGAACAGTTTCTTGTTTTTGGGGTGGCGAGTGTTGGGGATTTTGACGCCCTTGGGTTCCCGCTTTTGTCAGATCGCACCATGGTGAGTTGACGGTTAAATACTGATCAATTGCTTGGTAGGTTGATCATGATGGCAAGCCCCAATGGCTTGGCATCGCCCTTATACCTGCCTGCACCTTTGTCAAAAGCAAATGTCTGTAGCCATCCTTATATAAATTCAGATGTCAGATCATTTGAAGCGTTTGACCAAACGGGTATTGCCGATACAATCCATGACAAGCTCAACAAAACGTAAATATACGGCTATGGCAGAAAGTACTCACCCCCCTAGAACGTTGCTATTGGTCGACGACGAACCGAACATTATTAATGCGCTGAAACGTACGTTGCGCAGAGATGGCTACAGCATACTCACTGCCAATGGTGCGGAAGAAGCGCTTGATTTACTTGTCGATCATAAAATAGCCCTGATCATATCCGATCAGCGTATGCCTAAGATGAGCGGTGTGGAATTTTTGCGCAAAGTTAAAGAGCTCTATCCAAAAACCGTACGGGTGGTGTTATCCGGCTTTACCGATCTTGAATCGGTGACTGGCGCCATCAATGAAGGGGCGATTTACCGATTTATGACTAAGCCGTGGGATGACGAGTTGCTGCGTAAGAACGTTCGCGAAGCGTTTGAATATCATGAAATGGAACAGGAAAATCAACGGCTGACTCGAGAGCTCCAACATTCAAACGATTTACTTGCCAGACTTAATCAAAGTTTGGAACAACAAGTGATGCAAAAAACCCGTGAAATCGTACATAACATCAAAATGCTGGAAATATCTCAGGAAATACTTGAACATTTGCCGTTGGCTATTCTTGGCCTTGATGAACAACACATGATCGCCTCTTCCAATCGACTTGCGGACTCGCTATTCCAGCGTTATCCCAACGAATGCTTGCTTGGCCTGCAAGCAGAGAGTGTTTTGCCCGCCCCCTTATTGCATGTATTACAGCAAACCAAGGATTCTGAAACGGCAGCAGAATTTAACGGCAGCTGCTTAGATTTAGGCAATAGTAAGACCCTTTACGTGTGGATAAGCCCAATGGGTGAACTTAGTCAATCAAAAGGCACTATAGTGGCGCTTTCGTCAGTCAAGACATAACCTTGACTGTCTCAGAAAAGTACAGAGGTGGAGTTTGCCGATATGAATACGAAATCCCAAGCGACCCTGCTGGCTGATTTGCCGTCCTTACCCACCGTAATCATGGATGCCTTGCAGTTCACGGCAGACAAGCAAAACTTGTCCAATCTCGCCAACAAAATTAGTCAAGACCCACACATGGCGGTACGCATTTTGCGCGTCGCCAATTCGCCTTTTTACGGTAGGTCTCGAGAAATTGGTTCTTTGCAGGAAGCGGTGGTGGTGTTGGGGCTTAACCGGGTAAAAAACCTGTTGTTAGGTCTTGGTTTTATGAACCTGTTTCGGTTGGACCGCCAAGATTTCGACTACTCACAGTTTTGGCATCACAGCATGGCAGTCGCGGAGTGTGCTCGACAATTGGCGATTCATACCGGTATGGATCAGGATATTGCCTTTACGGCGGGATTGCTGCATGACATCGGGCTGCTGGCCATTGTTTTGTTATTTCCAGACGATTTTAGCCGTATTACTACGGGGCAACATCTCAATAGAATTGAAGCGGAACGGCACGTTTTGGGGTTTGATCATGCGGAGATCGGCTGCAATGTCGCAAAGCATTGGAATTTACCGATGGCGATTCAGTATGCTATCGAACAGCACGAAATCCCACGCGGGCAAGATGAAGGGAAATCGTTAGAATTGATGATCCATATGGCCAATTTTCTGGTACTTGCCACACAACGCGACGACCAGGCTTTTGAGTATCCGGAGTCTATTGTGCAGATACTTGAGATGCTGAACATTCCTCTTGACCAAGCCATAGACTGGGCTAATTCTAGTCAACAATTCGCCAATCAGGTCGTCGCCAGTCTATAAATTCGGGAGCATTATGTTATTAACTGAATCGCAACAATGGGACTGGATTTATAACCTCTACCAATTAGGGCAATCCGATGCGTTTGAAGAGGATACAAACAAGATATTCGAAAAATTACTGCGTCATATTGTAGAGGGATTTAGAGCCGATACCGGCTCATTAGTCTTGTATGAAGGCGAAGACAGCAGCTGTTTAACCATAGTCGCTGCGCTCGGTTTGCCTGAGGAATGTGTCGGCAGCGCGATACCCAATGGCAACGGCGTGATAGCTTGGGTATTGGCCAACCAGCAGGCGCTATTGATCAAGGGCGATATCAATAAAGACTCGCGCTTTCTCCGCTACCCACCCAAAACCAAAACCCGCATACCGGTTGCCTCCATGTGCTGGCCATTGCAGATAGGCCAGCGCTTGATTGGCGCATTATCGGTCAACAGTTTTAACGATGAGTGTAGTTACACGGGAGCGGATTTAGACCACGGACAAAAATTAGTTAATCCGATCACGCTCGTGATCGACAACATTAGGTTACATGGTGATCAACGCAAGCGCATCCAGCAGCTTGCCAACGCAAATCAACGCTATGCCAATGCCAACCAGCAATTAATAGAGGCTCACAAACGCTTGAATGAGTCGGAAAAACGCCTCAACGACATTTTAAATTCACTGGATAGCGTGGTCTGGTCGATGGAGCCGGTCACGATGAAATTGCTGTATCTCAACAAGGCCGCCACTGAGGTATCCGGTCGGCCGGTCGAGGATTTTTTAAATGATCCGCAGTTATGGCTGAATATTATTGACCCGATTGATAGAAAGCAGGTGGAAGCCAGTCTGGCCGATTTAAAGACTAACAGTATCCAGAAAGTCATCTATCGTATTCACCGCCCCGATGGCGGGCTTCGTTGGTTGTTTCATCGCATGTGCGCCGTTTGCGATGATGCCGGCTCACCGGTACGCATCGACGGCATCACTGTGGATATTACCCAGCATAAAAATGCCGAAGACTTGCTGAAACAGCGCAATCAGGAATTACAGACAGCCCTTGACACCATACAAGAAGTCCAGCAGCAATTGGTACAGTCCGAAAAAATGTCTTCCATCGGCCAATTGGCGGCGGGTGTCGCGCATGAAATCAACAATCCTATCGGCTATATCAACTCCAATCTCACTTCATTGAAAACCTACGTGGAAGATTTGCTGGCGTTGGTGGAAAAATATGAAAAAACTGAGGGGGAATGCGCCGACGGCGAACAACTTCGGCAAATTCAGGATTTCAAGCAGCAAATCGATCTGGGTTTTTTAAAAACCGATGTGCTCGATTTATTGGTTGAGTCTCACGAGGGAGCGTCGCGCGTCAAAAAAATCGTTCAGGATCTCAAGGATTTTTCGCATGCTGGCGGTGCCGACGAGTGGCAATGGACGAATTTGCACGACTGCTTGGATAGCACACTGAATATCGTCAATAACGAAATCAAATACAAAGCCAGTGTCGTCAAAGTATACGGGGACATTCCGCGTGCCTGGTGTTTGCCGCATCAGTTGAATCAAGTATTTATGAATTTGCTGGTCAACGCCGCCCACGCCATTGAAAAGGAAGGTACGATCACCATCCGTACCGGCAGCGAAAACGGCAGCCTTTGGGTTGAGGTCAGCGATACGGGGCAAGGTATTTTGCCCGAGCACGCCAATAAAATTTTCGACCCTTTCTTTACCACCAAACCGGTGGGCAAAGGAACGGGGCTGGGACTGTCCGTTTCCTACAGCATCGTTAAAAAGCACCAGGGCGAAATTAAGGTAGACAGCCGGATCGGCGAAGGCACCACCTTTCGCGTGGTATTGCCAAAAAAAGAACAGCCGGTCGACTTATGAATTTGCCGCCATCACCAATGACCAACGATCGGCGGGCGGCTTTACTGTTTGTCGATGATGACACCAATGTGCTCAAAGCCTTGCATCGACTGTTTCGGAATGAAAATTACACGCTTTATCTTGCGGAGGGCGGTGCGGAGGGCTTGACGGTTTTGCGCGAGCATACCGTTGATATAATTGTTTGCGATATGCGGATGCCGACAATGAGCGGCGCCGAATTTTTCGCTCAAGCATTTGAGCGATGGCCCGATACCGTGCGTATCTTGTTAACAGGCTATGCCGATTTAGAATCGACTATCCAAGCGGTCAACAAAGGCCGGATTTACAGTTATTGCACGAAACCCTGGAATGGCGAAGAATTAAAACTATTGATTCATAACGCACTGCAAGAAAAACGTTTGCGTGAAGAACAGGAACGCTTATCGGCTATCATCCGGCAACAGAACGATGCACTGAAAGCCATCAACGAACATCTGGAAGAAAAAGTCGAACAACGTACAGCAGAGCTGGCGCAAGCCAATAAAACCTTGTTGCTCCACAATCAAGCCATTGAAGCCGCACGCAATGGCATCACCATTACCGATGCCAGACAAGCCGGCAATCCCCTGGTTTATGCCAACCCGGCGTTTCAACGCATTACCGGTTACGACAAAGCGGAAGTACTTGGCCGAAACCTTTCGTTTCTGCTGGGCGAGGATCATGATCAGCCTGGCTTGGAGAGTCTCCGAATTGCAATTCGCCGGAAGACAACCGGCTATGCCGTTATCCGTAATTATCGCAAGGATGGCTCGTTGTTCTGGAATGAACTGGCTATCGCGCCAATCAAAAACGCCAACGATGAAGTGACGCACTTTGTCGCCATCGTCGACGATATTACCGAATTCAAATCCAACCAGGCACAGTTGGAATATCGAGCCAACTATGATGATCTAACCGGGCTGGTCAATCGCAATCTTCTTAATGATCGTCTAAATAACGCCATCAGTACCGCGCAACGCGAGCACAAAGTATTCTGCCTGTTTTTTATGGATCTCGATGACTTTAAAGTCATCAATGACACGATGGGACATTCGGTGGGGGATGAGTTCCTAAAAATCATTGCCGGGCGACTGCTGAATTGCGTCCGAGCTTGCGATAGCGTAGCGCGATATGGCGGCGATGAATTTGTCTGTGTATGTCCAGGCATCGCTAAAACCGATGATGCTGCTTTGATCGCGGCGCGAATCATTACCGAAATCTCGCAGCCTCTACAGCTCAATGGGCATACCCTGCATGGGGGGGTAAGTATCGGCATCAGTTTTTATCCTGCAGACGGGGCGGACAAAGAGACCCTGCTTCAGCATGCGGATACCGCCATGTATGACGCTAAGGATAAGGGTAGGAATAGCTTTAGTTTTTATACTGAAGCGTTCAACCAACGCCTTATGCAGCGTTTGATGCTGGAGGAAGACTTGCGCCAAGCTTTACGATTGGAGCAATTTGTCGTCTATTATCAACCCAAGTTCGATTTGCATAGTGAACAAATTAGCGGTATGGAGGCTTTGCTGCGCTGGAACCATCCGGAAAAGGGCTTGATTCCCCCCGATCACTTCATTCCATTGACGGAAGATACTGGCTTGATTCTGCCGATAGGCGAATGGGTGTTGCATACGGCCTGTTTGCAAGCTAAAGCTTGGCAGTTGGCGGGATTACCCGCCATCAATATGGCGATCAATGTTTCACCCAAGCAGTTGCATAGTCCCACGTTTGATCAAACTATTACCCGTGTTTTACGGCAAAGTGGATTGGACGCGAGTTTTCTGGATTTGGAGATAACCGAAGGCGCGGTGATGCAAGACCCGGATAATGTAGCCATTACTTTGACCCGGCTAAAGAATATCGGCATTCGGATTTCCATGGACGATTTCGGTACGGGTTATTCAAGTTTGAGCTACTTAAAACGATTTCCCTTCGATAATCTTAAAATAGACAAGGCATTTATCAACGATATTCCGTTGGGAGAGGGCGATGTTACTTTAGTGTTGACCATTATTGCGATGGCGCACAACTTTAAACTTAAAGTGGTAGCAGAAGGGGTTGAAACACAGGCACAGATGGATTTTTTGGCGCGGAATGGCTGCGATGAAATTCAGGGTTATTTCTTTAGCCGACCGTTGCCGGCTTTGGAAGTGGAGCAACTGCTGAAAAAAACCAACTGACCGGGACAGCCAATTTCGCTTATTCGCGGATAACGGGATTTTTCATCTAATGATCATGAAATAAGCCGCGTAACTTTGGCAAATAAAAGTTTTTTGTAGCAGAAAAACCGATAATGAATGCCATTCGGCGGACTGCCCGCACGTTCCCCAGGAGACTATTTTTACCATACTGACATTAGCACCTGATTTTGAATTATAGATTATGATTAGCCCTAGTGGCTAAACCGAGGTGGGGTACTCGCTATGCTTGAATCGAAAGCTGAAACTCTGCGGATACAAAAGCTGCACGAATACTGCATCCTCGACACGCCCCCCGAATCAAACTTTGACGACATTGTCCGGCTGGCAGCACTAATGTGCGATACGCCTTTTGCGGTGATCACACTGGTCGATAGTGACCGCGAGTGGTTCAAAGCCAAAAAGGGCATAGCGGCCAACGAACAACCCAGAGACTGCGGATTCGGCACACCAACCCTATCACACCTGGATGTGTTGGTTGTAACGCATGTCGAGCATGACAGTCGCTTCGCGGCCAATCCCCTAGTGGTTTCCGAGCCGCATATCCGTTTCTATGCGGGCAGCCCGATTCTAGTTCCCACTGGTGAAGCATTAGGCGCACTTTGTGTGTTCGACGTCGTACAGCGCGAGTTAAGCGTCAATCAACTTGATGGCCTCAAGATGCTTGCCGGCCAAGTCGGTACAGCCTTGGCGCTTAGACAGAAGGAAAAAAGCCGGTCGGACATCCTGGAAAAACCCACGGCCCAAGCCTTGCCGGCTGACTTGGGCCGGCAAGATACAGCGCACAACGCCGAACATTTTAACGGCTCCATATTGGATTCCTTGTCAAAACAATACTGTGTGTTGGATGGAGCTGCCAATATCTTGAAAGTCAGCAGGCCTTGGCTTGATTTCGATCAGGCATACGCCGGGGATAAAGCAAGCCTTCAACCCGGACAGAATTATCTGGCCCTGCTGGACACCGGGCTGACCAACGATAGGGGCGGAAAGGCGTTCGCAGAGGGTATTAGGTCGGTTTTGAACGGCGCTTTATCCAGCTTTTCGCTTGAATATCCTTATTACACCGGTTCCGGTCAGTTATGGTTTGCAGGGAAAGTCATCCTGTTTCCCGACCAGAATTTAGCCCGGCTTATCGTAATCCATGACAATATTTCCGAACATAAACAACGTGAGGAGCGGTTGCGGCAAGCAGTGGAGTCGGCGCCGAATGCCATCGTGATGGTGAATGAGTCCGGCACCATTGTTATGGTGAATGCGCAAACGGAAGCCTCGTTCGGTTACGCGCGAACCGAACTGATCGGGCAGAGGGTGGAGATGTTGATTCCGGAACGTTTTCGCGGCGGGCATATCGGTTTCCGCCGGGCCTATCTTGCCGATCCGGTTTCGAGGCCTATGGGGGCCGGACGCGATTTGTACGGGCTACGCAAGGACGGCACCGAATTTCCGGTCGAAATCGGCCTGGGGCTGATCGAAAGCCATGAAGAAACCCTGGTGCTCAGTTCGATCGTCGACATTACCGAGCGCAAGCGCCTGGAACAACGATTCCGGCAAGCGGTGGAGTCGGCGCCGAATGCCATCGTGATGGTGAATGAGTCCGGCACCATCGTGATGGTGAATGCGCAAACGGAAGCATCCTTCGGTTACGCGCGAACCGAACTGATCGGGCAAATGGTGGAGATGTTGATTCCCGAGCGATTTCGCGACGGACATGTCGGTTTCCGCCGGGCCTACCTAGCCGATCCGGTTTCCAGGCCGATGGGAGCCGGACGCGATCTGTACGGGCTACGCAAGGACGGCACCGAATTTCCGGTCGAAATCGGCCTGGGTCTGATCGATGACGATAACGGCATCATCGTCCTCAGCTCCATCGTTGATATTACCGAGCGCCAGAGTGCCCACGATAAGCTGAAACAAACCCTCAACGAGAAAGAAATGCTGCTTAAGGAGGTCTATCACCGGGTCAAGAATAACCTACAGGTGGTGTCCAGCCTGATCAACCTCCAAGCCGGCAATGTAACGAGTCCGGAGACCGCCGATTTACTCAAACAAAGTGCTGATCGCATCAAAGCCATGGCCTTGTTACACGAAAAACTTTATCAATCCAAAGACTTGGCCAGGATAGATTTCAACGAATACATTCGTAGCCTATCCGACCATTTGCTGTTCGGCTACGGCGCGTATTCCGACAAGCTCAAGCTCAACATGAAGATAGACAATGTGTTTCTCGATGTCGATACCGCGATACCCTGCGGCTTGATCATCAACGAATTACTGTCCAATGCCATTAAGTACGCATTTCCCGGAGATCGGCGCGGCGAAATCGGCATCGCTTTCACACAGGAGCAAGGCGAATACATCCTGATAATCTCCGATAACGGCATCGGCCTTCCCAGCGAAATGGATTTCAAAAAAAGCAGCTCGCTGGGTCTGCAATTGGTTGATACCTTGACCAATCAACTCATGGGACAGATGAGCCTGGATCGGACAAACGGATCCACCTTTACTCTGCGTTTTACTAAAACTTGTTAAGCGGGAGGGGCTCCGCATGTTAGCCAGTAGAATTATGATCGTCGAGGATGAAGGCATTATTGCCATGGATATTCGTAGGCAGTTGGAAGGTTTCGGCTATGAGGTGGTCGCGACTGCTTTTTCGGGAGGCCAAGCCATTACGCTGGCCAATGAGCATAAGCCCGATTTAGTCATGATGGATATTGTGTTGAAAGGTGAGATGGACGGCATTAGCGCGGCGCATGCCATCACGGAGTCTCTGCATATTCCCGTGATTTTTCTGACGGCTTATAGCGACCCGGCTACCTTGTTGCGCGCGAAAGCCACAGGCGCATACGGCTATTTGATCAAGCCGTTCCGCCCGGATGAACTGCATGCTTCTATCGAAGTCGCGTTGTATAAGTATCAGCTGGAACGCAAGCTGAAGGAGAGCGAACAGTGGTTTGGCAAAACCCTGCACTGTATCAGTGACGCCGTCATTGCCACCGACGCTGAAGGGGTCATCCGGTTTATGAATCCGGTGGCCGAAACGATAACGGAACACAGTCTGGAACAGGCCAAAGGTAAACGGGTCAGCGAACTCATGACGCTGATAGCTGAGTCGAGCCGCAGTGTCATTGAAAACCCGGTCCTCAGTACATTACAGAATCGGACCGTGACCGGCATTGATTGCCCCACTTTGTTCGTTAGTCAGTCAGGAATGGAAATTCCGGTGGACGACGGCGCCGCCCCGATACTCGATGACGATGGAACCTTGTTGGGTGCTGTGATGGTATTTCGGGACATCACCGCCCGTCGGCAAATGGAACATTTACTGCGGGAAAGTGAAGAACGTTTCCATAGCTCATTCGAATTGGCCGCCATCGGCATGGCACTGATAGCCCTGGACGGTAGTTTCCTGCAAGTCAATAATGCCCTCTGTGAAATTTTTGGTTACACGCGGGATGAGTTGCTGGGCTCCAATCTGCAAATACTCACGCATGCAGACCATCATGATAAAGTAATAAACCTTTACTTGCGGCAATTGGTAACCGACGTACTGCCGACGTTTCAGATTGAGGTGGAGTGCCTTCATAAAATGGTCGGCAAGACCATTTGGACTATGATCAGCGCCTCGCTGGTTCGCACTGCCGGCGGCGAGCCGCAGTATTTCATTGTGCAAATTCAGAATATTTCCAACCGTAAATACGCCGAACAGCAATTGATCTATCTGGCCAATCACGACCCCTTGACCGGGCTACTGAATCGCGACCAGTTTCATAACCGCCTTACTCAAGCATTATCCACCGGTCTAAGACATAACCGTAAATTGGCCGTGATGTATCTTGATTTGGATCGCTTCAAGTTGATCAACGATACGCTGGGCCACCGCTTGGGCGATTTATTGCTGCAAGCCGTCAGCGACCGCCTGAGAGCCTCGGTGCGCTCGAACGATATTCTGGCTCGGTTGGGCGGTGACGAGTTTATCGTGTTGTTGAGTGACATCAATCAAATCGACGATGTGGCCAGAATTGCCCAAAAGACCCTGGACATCCTCACCCAGCCGTTTACCTTGGAAGGCAATGATCTTGTGGTCACCGCCAGCATTGGTATCAGTATTCATCCCGACGACGGCAAGGACAGCCATTCGCTGTTAATGAACGCCGACACGGCCATGTATTTGGCCAAGGACCGCGGTAAAAATAACTTTCAGTTTTATACCCTGGAAATGACCGAAAAATCGATCGAACGCATGAAGGTGGAACGGGGTCTGAGGCATGCCTTAGCCCATGATGAATTACGGCTGCATTATCAGCCTCAGGTCTGTACCGGCAGCGGCGTGGTGGTTAGCGCGGAAGCGCTGGTGCGTTGGCAGCATCCGGAATGGGGCTTGGTGTATCCGGACCGATTCATTACCGTGGCGGAAGAAACCGGACTGATCGTGCCTATTGGTGCCTGGGTGTTGCGTGAGGCCTGTTTACAAGCCAAAACCTGGATTGAAAATGATGGGCCGTTCGGCGGTGTAGCGGTGAACGTATCGGCGCGCCAATTCCTCGATACCAACCTGTTTCAAACAGTAAAACGAACCTTGGCCGAAACCGGCCTTAATCCCAGCGCCCTGGAACTCGAAATCACCGAATCGGCAATTATGCAGGATCCCGAGAACACGCTGCAGGTATTGCATCAATTTCAAGGGCTTGGGGTGCGGCTCAGCATCGACGATTTTGGTACAGGTTATTCCAGCTTGACCTACCTGCGCCGATTTCCGATACAAAGCGTCAAAATAGATCGATCCTTTGTGATTGATCTGCCTGGCGACGACGGCAGTAAAACCCTTGTCAGGGCCATCACCGCTCTGGCCCATGAGCTTAACTTGTCGGTCGTGGTCGAAGGGGTGGAAACCAAGGGTCAATTATCCTTTCTAACTGAGCAAAAATGCGATTCGCTGCAGGGCTACATGTTTAGCAGACCCGTGAGTGCGGAACAATTTCAACAGGATTTTATTAATTCCGGTTTTAAGACCTACCTTCCGAATACCTCAAACGATCAACCTTGAAATTAAAATTTAACAAAAACCGGTAACTTGTAAAGATGATTTAGGGGTAGAGCTGTCTTGGGTGAGGCAGCAGTTCCAATATCTCGTCAATGACTGTTTGCTGACAGGCACCACCGTTTTTGCGGCAAGGATTAAACTAGGGGTCTTTTATACAGAGGATGTGGAGGCGGGATTATGCGAAGAATCAAAGCCATAAGCTGTGTGCCCTGGGTGTTGGGCTTGTGCAGCGCTTGCAGTGCGGACTGGCCGCAGCGGCTTGGCTATCATGTGCTGCAGAACGCCGGACAATTGCAGTGCCAAAAAGCCATGGCTAACGATTGTGAACGGCGGCAAAGTTACGACGCCTATCAGCGCGAGCGGGAGCAACTGCAATAGCGGCTAAATACTGTTCAGCAACGACAGTTCCGCCGGATGCGGCAGCATGTAATAGGAGTTGTCGATAAAGTCATCCGGCTCTCTGCGGAAATGATGGCGGAGCAGGGTGAGCGGCACGATCAGCGGCAATAAACCGATTCGATAGTTTTCGATGGTTTCCACCAGTTCCTGTTTGTCGTCGCTGTCCAGCTTGTGCTTTAAATAGCCCTGGATGTGTTGCAAGACATTGACATGGTTGCCGCGGGTGGCGACGATTTTCAGACAAGTCATCAAGGCTCCGATATAGGCAGCGGCGGTGTTTTCAATGTCTGCGTTAGTGACGCCGGCAATAATTCTTCCCAGCTCGCGGGCCTGGTTTTGCTCGTGGCTCATCGCGATCAATTTATGCCGGCTGTGAAAGGTAATCAAACCATGCGCTGTTAAACCCTGCTCGCATAAGTCGCGCCAGCGGCGCATCACAAACACGCGCTGGATAAAGTTTTCCCGCAGGCCCGGATCACCCAGCCGGCCTTCTTCTTCCACCGGCAGGCTAGGGAAAGTGCGCTGTAAATAGTCGGCAAAAATGCCGGTGCCTTGCCGCGCGGGGATGTCGTTTTTATAAATTTTGACGCGGGTCATGCCACAGCTGGGCGAATCTTTTTTCAGAATGTAGCCGCACAAGCCGCCCAGCCAATCGTGTTGCCGGGCGGAGGCCTGTTTCAAGCGTTCCGTCACGTCGAAACTATGATCCTTCACGCCGACGCAACGAATGCCGTCCGGGGTTTCCCGCAACTGTACGCAGGGGCGGGGGATGCCCAAACCGGCTTCGACTTCCGGACAGAACGCTCTAAATTCGAAGTATTGGCCCAGCGTGCGTTCGATGTAGCTGTGATACTTATGCGCGCCGTCGTAGCGTACTTCTTGGCCTAACAAACAGGCGCTGATGCCCACCGAAATTTTCTGCATGCTTAATCCTGTTATTGCTTGGGGTGTTGGTCAAAAATCAGTTTATCAGTGGCAAAACCCAGGGTTTTGGCTTGTTCTATTAAATCTTTTTGGATGCTCGGTTCCAACTCCGGGCTGCGGGCCAGTATCCATAAATAATCGCGATCCGGGCCAGCGATCATCACATAGCGGTAAGCGGTTTTATCCAGGGCGATGATGTTATACGCCCCGTAAAACGGCCCGAAGAAGGACACTTTCAGGCGGCCGATGTCTGGTTTGTCGATAAAATAAGCTTTGCCTTCGGCGGTTTTTCGTTGGCCTTGCTCGGCGTCGTAGCCGCTGTTTAACACTTTGACGCCGCCGTCATCGCGCAGGCTGTATTCGGCGCTGATGTCGGTCAGGCCGCGCTCGAAGCTGTGATCGAGGCGGGCGATTTCGTACCAGGTGCCCAGATAGCGTTCCAATTCGAAGCCGTCTATCACTTTGATGCCTTCAGGAATGCCGGTGCAGGCGTATAGCAAGCTGAATAACAGTATGGGTAGATAACGCATGGTTTACGCCGCTGGCGCCGTGGTATTGCCCAGGGCTTTGAATTGGGCTTTGATTAGCTGGCTTTGTAAGCCGTGGTCAACTCTTGGCCGAGGGTAATCACCGGCTTGCGGATGCTTTTCCCATTTGTGGATGACTTCTGCCGGGAAGCGTTGCAACTCCGGAATCCAGGTCTTGATATACGCACATTGCGGATCGAATTTTTTCTGCTGTAGCCAGGGATTGAATATCCGGAAATACGGTTGCGCATCGCAGCCGGTGGAAGCCGCCCATTGCCAGTTGCCGTTGTTGACGCAAGGGTCGTAATCCAGCAAGCGTTGCGCGAAATAGCGCTCGCCCCAGCGCCAGGATACGTGTAAATCCTTGACCAAAAACGATGCGACGATCATCCGCAAGCGGTTATGCATCCAGCCGGTCTGGTTCAATTCGCGCATGGCCGCGTCCACAATCGGGAAGCCGGTTTGGCCGTTGGCCCAGGCCCAAAAATCCTCTTGGCCGTTGCGCCACAGCAAACCGTCGTAACGTCTATCAAAGGCGTGACCGAATACATGCGGAAAATGAAAGCCGATATGGGTGAAAAAATCCCGCCAATACAACTGCCGGAGCAAGGGATGGTCGGGATCGAGTTCGGCTTGGATGCTGTAAAAAGCCTCGCGTACCGAGCAACAGCCGAATTTTAAATAGGCCGAGAGCTGGCTGGTGGCGGCCATGGCCGGAAAATCGCGAACTGCAAGGTAGTTTTTGCAGTTGCCAATGATGGCTAATCGCGCCAACGCCGCTTGCCTGCCACCGGGCAAGGCGTTTTGGTGCGGCTGTTGCAGTTGCTGTATTACTTCCGGTTTGTGTCCGGCATAGGCTTTTGCCGATAGTTTACCCGCTGCCAAGCCTTGCGGAGCCGATACCGGCTGGAGCCGGGCTTGCCGGTGAAACGCGGTGAATACTTGATAAGGCTTGCCGTTGCTTCTTAAACCTTGCTCGGGTTCGGTCAGTAGCAGATCGGCTTGGCTGTGAAAAGCCAGATGCAGTGTTTCGCATTGTTCGCGCAGCTCGTTGTCCCGTTGCCGGCTGAACGGGCTGTAGTCGCGATTGACAAATACCGCTTCGATGCCTAAGTCCTGCTGCAAAGGCTGGAGCAGATGCGCCGGCTGAGCGTTGAAAATGTACAGCAGGGCGCCTTGCTGTTGCAGTTGTTGCTGCAAATCGTTCAGCGACTCCAGCATGAATTGCAAGCCCGGCGTGCTTTGGTAAGGATGGGTTTGGATTTGCCGGGGATCGAAGATAAAGCAGGCAATGACTTGCCCGGACTGGTTTAGTGCGGCGTTCAGAGCGGTGTTATCTTCCAGGCGTAAATCGCGGCGGAAAATGAACAGCGAGGTTTTGTAGGCTGTTTTTGCCATCGGCTCAACAGTCGCCCCAATGAATAATCATTTGTTGGCAATTAAACAGAATATTGGGGTAATACTGATAAATCACCCAGCGCAGCAGCAAATCGAAATATGCCGCTACCGTCATCAGGCGCGCCACGGCGGCCCAAATTCTACTTGCGCCTTTGTCGGAGCAACGCCACACGGCGCCGGTCCAGTAAATCAGCGGCATCGCCATAATAATATGGATGGTCACCCAGCTGGCGACGGTGAAGTTGCCTTCGTTAATTCGGTAGTCGATGAAAAACAGTACGGCGTTGTACAGGATAAAAAACGGGTAGAACGCATCTTTTAAGCGCAGATAACCCAGCCAGCTCCATTGCAGGTAAAAATACAGCGTGGCCGGCGTGCGTTCTTCCCATTCCTGGGCGGGTGGGGGCGTCAGATAAAATACCAGCGTGCCCAATGCCAGCGCGACCAACAGCGCTTCGTACCAGGTGACGAACGAGGTAAAGGCAAATAGCAGGGAAAGACTGTCGATCAACATAAGAATGCCCGTTTTTATATCTAGGGTTTATGCAAAATATCGCGCAATGCGGTATCCAGCTGTGAATATTTAAATGCAAAGCCCTGGGCCAGTAACCGCTCCGGCAGAACACGCTGGCTGCCCAAGACTAGCGCCGCCATTTCGCCCAGCAATAATTTAAGGGCCGCTTCCGGCAGCGGCAGGAGCAGTGGCCGCTGAAGCACGCTGGCTAGGCTGACGCTGAATTGTTGGTTGCTGACCGGTTCTGGAGCTGTGGCATTGTAGGGGCCGCGCATTGCCGGTTGATCTAGCATCGCTTCGACGATAGCCAGCCAGTCGTGCAGATGTATCCAGGACATCCATTGCTTGCCATTTCCCATGCGGCCGCCTAATCCCAAGCGAAACGGCAACAGCATGCGTTTCAGTATGCCACCATTATCACCCAGCACCAAGCCGGTGCGTATCAGGCAGACCCGGCTGCCGGATTTTTCCGCCGCTAAGGCTGCCGATTCCCAATCCGCGCACAACTGCTGGGAAAAATCGGCAATGCTCGCGCTACTTTCAGTCAGAAACTTATCGCCTTGATCGCCGTAAATGCCGATAGCGGAACCGCTTATCAGCACAGGCGCGGGCTGCGCGGAGGAGGCTATCCAGGCCACCAACTGCTCGGTCAGTTTAATCCGGCTATCGCGCAGCAACTGCTTGCGCGCCTCCGTCCAGCGTTGGTCGAAAATGCCGGCCCCCGCTAAATTGACTATCGCTTTAAACGTGGCGGCATCCGGTAAATCGGCTACGGAACTGACCGCTTGCACGCTGTTGCCGAAAGTAGCTGCGACTTTTTCGCGGCTACGACTCAGGACCGTCACTGCGTAGCCTTTTTGTATAAGCTGTTTGGCCAGTGCACTGCCCAGGAAGCCGGTGCCGCCGCTGATTAAAATCGAATTTGTATTCATAAGTTCTGCTCCGGAAACTACTGACAACCAACTGCATCGCCGACTATGGGATTGCTGGCTTAATCGGCTTCGGTATCGGTGGAAGTGCGACCTTTTGGAATCATCATTTGACTTAATTGCTTGTTTTTAATCCAGATTACTGCGCGAAAACCCAGCAGCATAAATATCAGGAGCAAATAGAATAAAGGCTCGGCCAGGTTACCTTTAAGCTGCCAGAAATAATGAATCATTGCCGCACCGGCTGCTATGTAAATAAATCGATGCAGTTTTTTCCAGCTCTTGCCCAACAGTTTTTTGGATGCTTTGGAAGAGGTAATCCCCAATGAAAAAACAATGATATAGGCAATTAATCCAAACCAAATATACGAGCTTTCGAGAATATCGATACCGATCATTCTCCAGGCAAAAACCTGGTCTACCGCTAAATAAACCAGGACGTGCAGGCTGGCGTAAAAAAAAGCGAATAAACCGAATAGTTGCCGATACTCAGTCATGCCGCGCCATTTTGTGACAGTTTGCACGGGAGTAATGGCTAAGGTTATCCATAGAAATCGCAAGGCCCAATCGCCTAAACGAATATGCAATGCCTGCATTTGATTTGGGCCCAGATTATCGAAGGCAATATCGAACACTATCCAAAGCAGCGGAATAATGGAAACCGCGATAGTTAAAGGCCGCAAATTATTAATTGGCATAATCATTAGAAAAAATGCCTCAAATCCATATCACGATACAGGTGAGCGACCTGTTCGCCGTAACCGTTAAATAATTCGGTTTGCCGACGCGGGGTAAAAAAGCCGCTGCCCAATAGTCGCTCGCTATTTTGGCTCCAACGCGGATGCGGTACGTCCGGATTGACGTTGGCGTAAAAGCCGTATTCGTTGGGGGCAAACTTGTTCCAACTGCTAATGGGAGGTCTTCTCAGCAGTTCTATTTTCACGACGGCCTTGATGCTTTTAAAACCGTATTTCCAAGGCACCACCAGGCGTAGGGGAGCACCGTTTTGCTTGGGTAAAATGTCGCCATACATCCCCACCGCCAGTATGGTCAAAGGATGCATGGCTTCGTCAATACGCAAACCTTCGACATAGGGCCAGTCCAGCATGGCCTTGCCGCGTTGCTTGGGCATGGTGTCCGGTTGTTGAACCGAGGTGAGCTTTACGAACTTGGCGTTTGATAAAGGCTTGGCGGCTTTCAGTAAATCGCCCAGCGCAAAGCCCACCCAGGGTACTACCATGGACCAGGCTTCGACGCACCGGAAACGATAGATGTATTCCTGTAAGGTGTGCCGGCTCAGAATATCTTCCAACTGGTAGATGCCGGGTTTTTCCACTTCACCGCCGATCTCCACGGACCAGGGATCTATGCGCAGGCTTTGGGCCAGGCTGGCGGGGTCTTCTTTGTTGAAGGCCAATTCGTAGTAGTTGTTGTAATTTTTTGCGGCCGCAGCCGGCGTCACCACTAACTCAGGCGCTGAGAGCGGGCTTTTGGGTACGGCGCTCCAAAGTGGTTTTGAGTCCTCGGCCCCGCCGGTACGGATGCTGGTGCCGGTCAGCATCATCGCCGCCATCGCTTTGATGAGGGTGCGGCGTTGCTGAAAAACCAGGGGATCGGTAATTTCACTGCCGGGAATATTTTTTATTGTTTTTATAATCATGGCTTGATTACCGGTAACTTATCAAAGAAGTTCCATTACTTTTTGCCTTTCGGAATCCAGCCCATCAATTGACGGATTTTACGTTCGGTAATAAATGCCAGAGAAAACAATTGAATAAAATTCTCGGCTTCAATCAAATCCAATCCTATATTGGCGGGTACCAGTTCCTTGCGGGTGCCAAACATTCGATCCCAAATCGCCAGCACTATGCCGTAATTGCTGTCATGTTCCGAACGCAAAGTGGAATGGTGAGTGCGGTGCAGGGAAGGGGTGATAATGATTTGAGAAATCGCAGCTTCGTTGGGGACGCGGATGTTGCCGTGATGAAAAAAGATGAAAAATAACTCGATAATTTCGATGGAAAGCACTAGGTAAGCATCCACGCCGATTACTACCACGAATATACATTTGTAAATTATTTCCAGAAATAAATCGAAAACATGAAACCTAAAACCAGTGGAAACATTAAAGCATTTGTCGCTATGGTGGATTTTATGAAATCGCCATAAGTACTCAGACCGATGGCTGGCGTAATGCCACAGGTAAATGGCCAGATCAAAAAAAGCAAACGCCAGAATCCATTTAAGCGGACCATTACTCAGGCCGCTTAATAAGCCGTAACTGGCGAATTGTTGCGCTACCAGAAATAAGGATGAGGCTCTAAGCGCGGTTAAGATTAAATTGTTGACCAAGAAAGCCGTAGTATTGGTGACAAACGACTCTTTATAGGTTTTTGCCTGGAATGGACGATAAGGTTTGGTTTTCTCTATGACCAGCAACAGCACGAAAGCCAGTATCGCTAAGCCGAATAAGGCTTCGTTAAAAAACAGGCTACTGTCGCCTTGGCTATTTGCAGTGGTGTTCATGGAAGTCCCCAGTAATGAGCTATTTATCGAACGGTTTTTAATTTCCTTGAATCGCGTTTAATAAATTTGTCAATTCCTTTATTTCGTTATTGGCATTTATTTGTTGGGTAATGTCGTATTGCACGCCCAGATAATAAATGACTCTATTTTTCTTATCCAATAGCGGGGTTATTTTCAAATGATTGTGGAATAAAGTGCCGTCTTTTTTATAGTTTCTTAAAGTGACTTCCACTGTTTCGTGGTTTTTCATGGCTTCCACAATTTTAAAACGCGCATCTTGCTCTCTGTCTTCACCTTGTAAAAACCGGCAGTTGTGGCCGATGATCTCGTCATGGCTGTATCCGGTTAAACGTTCAAATGCCTTATTGGCATAGATAATAGGCGCGTCTTCAATGTCAGGGTCGGCTAGCGTGACGCCGTTGACGCATTCGTCCAAAATAGCGGAAAGTACTTGCGGAATCAGTCCGCTATCTTTTTCAACAATAAAAGCCATGGTTAAACTCCGGGTTTTATAATAATTATGAGTTTGTAAATGCTAGTTGCATTCTACTAATATTAAATTCCTGATGTTTTCGACGGTGTTTTCCGCACCGTCTTCGATCGCGCAACGAATTAATTTTTCAAAAGGCCGCATAAATACCTCCAACTCCAAAAACTCAAAGCGAAACGTCAAGCGGGTAGGTCGGCGATCTTCCTGAACGGCTTCGAGCAGATAGCTGTGTTTGTAAGGTTGGGTCAACCCTTGAAAGATCAGCTTGGATTTGGGTTCATATTCAGTAATTTCAAAAACCGATTCTATTTCGCCGTTGTTGTCGTTACGAATTTGCTTGGCCTTGGCGCCGATGAATACTTCCTTGCCGTCGAGCGGTTCAAAATCGACTACTTCCAGAGCCCATTTCGGATAGTTTTCAAAAAAATTTTCACCAACATAATGAAAAACATCGTCAACAGGTTTGTCTATATCGATGCAGGCCTCGCCGGCAATGGGCTTGTGTGAGTCAAACGGAAATTTGATGTGCATTTGATGTTCCCCCCTCGCGGAGCTTTCTGCTCAGCGTTGTTATTATTTTTCTGGACACGTAAAGCCAATAAAACGGTATTTAAATCTGTGCAATTAAATCGCCGTCAGGCGCTTCGGCTTTTTATGTCTAATTCTAGCCCGCTTTCTACCGGAAAATTACCAATCTCTAGTTTTGCTGGTGGCGCATGGCCGCGCAGCCGCCATAAAGCAGGTGCGATAAGCCCGAATAAATAAATAATTGCCGGTAGTTTTCGTCTATTTCAATTTGATTAATCGAGCAGTAAAACTCCAGGGAGCCAATTAATAGCAGCAGAAAAACCCCTAACGCCGCCAATGCTTCCGGGCTGTTGCTTAATTTATAAAAACTGTACGCTGCGATTTGGATTAAGCACAAATAAAACATCATTAACCGCATATTGTTTGCCAATGGACCGTACAAGTCACTGCTATCTTCAAAAAACAGGGTATTGCCGAATATGGTGGCTGCACCGCTGATCAATAATAAAATCACCGCTACATTAAAATTAATCTGCAACAACAATTGCAGGAAATTCATGGTTTTTGTGGTTATCGATTGAGTATGCATATTGCTACCTCTGAAAAAAAGATACCCTCCAGGAGTACAGCGTTTGGAGGGTACATAGAGGAGGACTTTTAGGACGCCAATATTTGTCCCTGATCCAGGTGGCCACCGGTTTCTTCGTTTATTGAGTCTTCAATCTCTTCAAACGATTTGGGTTCTTCTACTTCGGGTTCCGGTGGTGCAAGTTTTTTACCTTGTAGTAGCTCGTCAATCTGATACTTATCGATGGTTTCCCAATCCATTAAGGCTTGAGCCATGTTGTGCAACACTTCGATGTTTTCTTTCAGAATAGCTTCGGCGCGGTTGTAGTTAGCATCGATCACCGCCCGAACTTCTTCATCAATAGTTTGGGCCATTTTTTCGGACATTGGCTTGGACTGCGGCCCCATATAGCCGCCTTCGCTGTCGCCGTAATCCATCGGGCCTAAACGGTCTGATAATCCCCACTTGGTGACCATGTTTCTAGCCAATTGCGTGGCCCGCATGATGTCGTTGGACGCGCCGGTGGTGACTTTGTTTTTACCGTAAATCAAGGCTTCCGCTACCCGGCCACCGAACAAACTGGCGATCTGGCTTTCCAACTTGTCCTTGGAAGCGCTGTACTGGTCGCGCTCCGGCAAGAACATGGTGATGCCCAAAGCTCCGCCGCGCGGCATGATGCTGACTTTGTAGACAGGATCATGTTCAGGCACGTTGCGGCCGACGATGGCGTGGCCGGCTTCGTGGTAAGCCGTCATCAACAAGTCTTCCTTGGTCATGACCATGGTGCGTTTTTCCACACCCATGATCATTTTGTCGCGGGCTTTATCCAAATCGTTCATTGTGACGACGCGCTTTTTGTTACGAGCAGCAAACAAAGCGCCTTCATTGATCAGGTTGGCCAACTCCGCACCGGAAAATCCGGGTGTGCCGCGGGCCAGATCGTTGATGTTCACGTCTTCGGCCAGCGGGACTTTGGCACCGTGCACTCTCAAAATTTGCTCGCGGCCTTTGATGTCAGGTAAACCAACTTGAACTTGCCTGTCGAAACGGCCCGGTCTCAACAAAGCCTTGTCAAGTACGTCAGCGCGGTTGGTCGCGGCGATGACGATGATGCCTTCATTGCCGCTGAAACCGTCCATTTCCACCAGCAATTGGTTGAGCGTTTGTTCGCGTTCGTCGTTACCGCCGCCGATACCGCTGCCGCCCCGTTGCCGGCCCACAGCGTCGATCTCATCGATAAATATGATGCAGGGCGCGCGCTTTTTGGCTTGTTCGAACATGTCTCTGACCCTGGAGGCACCGACACCGACGAACATTTCCACGAAATCCGAACCGGAGATGGAGAAGAACGGCACGCCTGCTTCGCCGGCAATCGCTCTAGCCAACAAGGTTTTACCGGTACCGGGGGGGCCAACCATCAGCACGCCGCGCGGAATTTTGCCGCCTAATGCTTCGTATTTGCCCGGATCTTTAAGGAAGTCGACCATTTCCACGACGTCTTCCTTGGCTTCCTCCACGCCGGCCACGTCGGTAAACCGCACCTTGATCTGGTCTTCAGCCATCAACTTGGCTCGGCTTTTCCCAAAACCCATCTGGCCGTCGCGGCCGCCCATCGCGGCCTGCTTGCGCATGAAATACACCAGCACCATGATCAGCAGCAGGGTAGGCGCCCAAGAGATGAGGATGTTCATCAAAGTGGAGGGTTGTTGGGGCTTCTCAACTTTGATTTTCACGCCGTATTCCAGCAACTCGTCGATCATTCTTGAGTCGTTGGGATTGTAGGTGGCAAAGCGCGTGCCGTTCTGGCGTTGGCCGTCAACGTAGTTGCCGTCTATCACCACTTCCGTAACCACTTTGTTACGCACGTCTTCGATAAAGTCGGAGTACGAAATTTCATAATGCGGATCGTATTGCGGCATGTTGCGGTTCATCACCGCCGACACCACCAACCCTGCTACGATCAGGATGGAGAGAAAAATAAACATTTTTTTCATGATAGCTGTCTCCTAACTTACTTTTCGCTGGAGAAGTATTTGAAAAAGTCGGAGTTTGGTTTTAACACCAAAGTATCCTGAGTTTTTTCAAATGAGGTTTGGTATGCCTGCAAGCTGCGGTAGAACGCATAAAACTCGGGGTTTTTACCGTAGCTTTTTGCGTAAATTTCCGCGGATTGCGCATCACCGCGACCGCGAATGCTTTCCGCATCGCGCTGGGCATTGGCAACTATCACGTGTTTTTGCTTATCGGCTTCCGCACTGATTTGCTCGGCACTTTCGGCACCTTGAGAACGGAATTCTCTGGCGACCCGCTCGCGTTCGGCGCGCATCCGTTGGTACACCGAGCTGCTGACTTCCGGCGGCAAATCGATGCGTTTAACGCGGATGTCGATCAATTCGATGCCGAACTTTTCGGCGGCCGGCGCTAATTTAGCCAGTAAGGTTTGCCTTAGTTCGTTGCGGTCTTCGGAGATCAATTGCTTGATGGTCCGTACACCAAACTCGCTACGCATAGCGTCTTTCATGATTTGGTCCAGGCGTAGATTGGCTTGAAACTCGTCGCCGCCGACCGTGGTGTAAAAGAGACCCACATCACCGATTCGCCATTTGACGAATGAGTCAACAATAACGTTCTTCTTCTCGGAGGTAAGAAAACGCTCGGATTTGGCATCCAAGGTCAGCACACGCGCATCAAATGTGCTGACGTTATTGATGATAGGGGTCTTAAAATGTAGCCCGGGAGTGTAGTCGGATGTGACCATCTCACCGAGACGAAACAGAATGGCTTTTTCGTTTTCTTTGACGTAAAAAACCGACATATAGGCCAGTACACACAGGGTTAAACCGGCCGGAATTAAAACTTGGGTGGTTTTGCTGCTCATGGTTTGCTCCTGCTAGGACGTAATTCGTTGCCGGTTGATTTGCGAACGCCGTTTTTGTCAACGTTGTGCGGTTCTGCGCTAACTTCCGGTTCCGTATGGCTGGCCGCGGGCTGCGCATGTTGAGTCATGGTTTGCGGCAAGGGCATATACATCATCGGGCTGGATTGGTCTTCGTTCAGCATGATTTTATTGGTGCTGCTGTACAGCTTTTCTTTGGCTTCCAGGTACAAACGCTTGCGGGTGATGGCAGGGCTTTTTTCGTATTCCACCAGTAACTGATCGAACCGTTCGGTTTCACCTTTGGCTTTGGCGACTTTCTCGGCTTCGTAAGCTTCCGCTTCCTGAATAATCCGTGATGCCGCGCCGCGTGCTTTAGGAATTACTTCGTTGCTGTAGGCTTCGGCTTCGTTTATCAAGCGTTGTTTATCTTCCCTGGCCCGAATCGCGTCTTCAAAGGCGCCTTGTACTTCTTCTGGCGGCTGGGCGTCTTGCAGGTTGACGCTGGCAATGCTGATGCCGGCTTTGTAAGCATCCATCGCTTCCTGGATTTGTTCTTTGATCTCGGCGACGATCTGGCTACGGCCTTCGGTTAACACGAAGTCCATATTGTTGCGGCCAATCACCGCCCGCTCCACGCTTTCAGTCAGTTGTTTCAACGTGTTTTCGTTGTTTTTGACATTGAACAAGTAGTCTCGGGCGTTATTGATTTGATACTGCACAGCCAGACGCACGGTAATAATGTTTTCGTCGGCGGTCAGCATTAGCGATTCCTGTGGAATCACAGATGATTTGTTCACCCGGCTGGCGTCGGTGTAGCCCACTTCGATAAACCGTTGTTGTTCTACGTTGACATTGGCGACGCTTTCGATGGGCGCGGGAATATGCCAGTGTGGGCCAGGCAGGGTGGTTTCCGTGTAAGCGCCAAAGCGGCTTACCACCCCTCGATTCCCTTGATCCACAATGTAAACGCCGCTGGCCAGCCAGACGACGGTCAACGTACCACCCACGGCGGCGGCGATGTTGGTTAACGAAAACATACTCTTATGATCGTTGAAGAAGTCGCCCGCTTTGGTAGAGACGTGCTTCCACTGCTTATCCAATTCCAACTTCCAGTCGGACTGCGGCGTTTGCTTACTGGTGTTTTGTTTTTCTGATGACATAATCACTCCTCTTGTAGTGTTAGCCTGACCTGGGTCAATGATTGTTATTGTTAGCCGTCCTTGGGTTCGAGAAATAGCATAAGGTCAAAGCCAAATTGTTGTTTCAGTTTTTTTAATGCTTCATTTTGAATTTGCCTGACTCTCTCCCGAGTAACATGCAGCTGATCCGCTACTGCCTGCAAGGTCATTTCCGTGTGATCGCGCAGACCGAAACGCATGGTTAAAATCGCCGCCTGTTTTTCAGGTAGCGAAGCAACTGCTTTGTCGACATATTGAGCCAGATCCTGATCAATTAGTTCATCGAGTGGCAGACTGAATTGATGCTGCTGCATTTTTGCCATCAATTCCAGGTTATCGTCATCATCTCCTATAGACGCATCCAAAGAATGCGTGGCTTGATAGTAGCTGCTGATGGTTTTAATCTCTTGCTCGGATAAATCGCAAGCCAGTTTTAATTCTGCGATGCTCGGCCAGCGCTCATATCTAAGGTAGCAACTACGCATAGCTTCGAATACGGTGGCGGCTTTTTCGGCCAAAGCCACCGGAAGTCGCACAATTTTTTCTTGTTTGACAATCAGACGGGATATGGCCTGTCTGATCCAATAAATGGCGTAAGTGGAAAAGCAGATGCCGCGATCCGGATCGAATCTGTCTACTGCTTTAATTAGCCCGACCAGGCCTTCCTGCATCAAATCTTCAAAGCTCAGGTTACTGGTTTTGTACTTGTGCGCCACGAACGCCACCAAGCCGGTGTTGGCGGAGATCATTTCCTGGCGCAAGCTTCTTAATTCGCGTTTGGCTTTGCCCAAGCGTTTTTTGAAATCTGCGCCGTCTTCTGTGTCGGTGGTCAATATGCTCTCTGCTTGCGCCGCACTGTCCAACAAAAATACCGGTAACAAGTGCAGGCTGTACAACAAGCGATTGACTGAACGGGCGATCAGGGATTGCTGGGCAAACTCCGAACCCATAAGTTGTACAACATTCTCGGCTTGTACAACTTTGCCCTGTCCGTTATTCTCACCCCAGGCAAGCTGATGGGGTCTGTTGGCTGTCTCGGTATTGACCAGTAATTGCAGTAGTCTTTTATAGTCTTCCGAGTTCTTGGCTAAGATCAGATCCGAGGAGTCCACTCCCGAATCAAGATCATGCAAGAACCTGTTAATTATCAAAGCGTTGGTTTGCTTGTTCTCAAGCAATAACGCTAACAGAGTCTGCCTGGCCTGTTCAACTTGAACGGCAAGTGAGTTGGGTTGGGATTCTGTTACCGAATCCATCTCGCTATCTATTGGCAATGTGGCTAAGTTGGACATAATCAATTCACTTGGTTATTTAAGTTGTTGGCAAATAACTTACTAGAATGTAGAATGTTTGTCAAAGTATTTTCTATACAAAAGTTGAACAATGTACTCAATTAAAGCGATCACTTCCTTAACCGGATTAACAGCGGAAACACTAAGAGCCTGGGAACGTCGCTACGCCTGCATCATGCCGGCGCGGAACAGCACCGGGCGGCGTTTCTATTCGCAACAGGATTTGGAAAAATTGACGCTATTGGTCAATCTGACCCGAAAGGGCCATCCCATCGGCAAGCTGGCGACCCTGGACAACCAGCAACTACAAGACTTCCAGAAGCAAGTCAGCGTACAACCGGCGAAAGAACAGTCGCCGCTATTGGCGCAGATCATCGACTCGTTGAAACAATACAGAATCGAACGCTGCGAACAGTTGTTGAAGAAGGCTCTGATTGCCGCCGAGCCCTTGGACTACGCCAGAGACATTTTGTTGCCTGCCTTGCAAACAGTGGGCGAACTTTGGCATGACGGAAAGTTGAACATCGCCCAGGAACACATGTTTTCCAGCTGTATCAAGCGGATTGTGTTGAGCATGGTCAACAATTTGCACCACCACTCAAAAAACAATCCGGGCATGCTGTTCGCCACGCCGAGCGGTGATCCGCATGAGTTTGGCATATTGGTGAGCTGCCTGATTGCCGCTAACCAGGGATACAACTGTTACTACTTGGGTGCCGATCTGCCAGCCAAAGATATTATCGAGGCTTGTCAGCATTTGAAGCCGGACGTCATAGTCATGGGCTTGGTCAAGACGCCGCCGGAGCAAGTGACCCTTGACGAATTACAGCTGATCATAGATTCGGTCAGCAGTGAGCCCACCCAGGTATGGTTGGGCGGCAGCGGCGCTTATTTTTATTACACGCAATTGCAAAATGATTTAAGCCACTGCGAGTTGATTACCGATATTGATCATTTCAACGCCAAGGCCCAGCAACAGCAGTTGTCCAACTGAATGACAGGTTAAACTCAGGCAGCGGACTCGCGAGGCTGCTTACCGAGCTTGGCTTGGGCCTTAATCTCTGAGTCCTTCGGCTGCGCTCAGGAGAGCCTTGTCGAAAGATATGCCAGATCAGGCGTCGACAGACTCAGCCCCAATGGTGTACCCGTGTTAAACAAGGCCGAATTAATAGCTGAAGGACTTTGCGCTTCCGGCAGATGCCGGAATGACAAATTTTCACCTGTCCTCCATAATCAAGCCACGGCAAGTTTGCCCAAATTTCCTGTCAGTTGCTTTTGCCAATTCAAATCATGAACGAGATTACTTACGACATCGATAGTTTACTGATCGCCTGTGTGTTGCTGGTATCCATGGCGCTCACTATCGAACTGGGTTATCGCTTGGGTTTACGGATTAAACCTAAGGTGGATGATAATTTCAAAGCCCATGTCAATTCGATCTCCGGGTCTTTACTAGGCATTCTGGCATTGCTGCTGGGGTTTACCTTCTCCTTGTCCTTACAGCGTTACGATAGTCGTAGCGAGGCGGTGGTCGACGAAGCCAACGCTATCGGCACCGCTTATTTGCGCGCGCAATTATTGCCGAAGCCGGTCAGTGCAGAAGTCAGCAGCTTAATACGCAACTACCTGGATTTGCGGGTAAGAACCGGCACTGTCGATCTCACTCAGCGTGGGCAGAGGGAAGCGCTGATCGCCGAGGCCGGACGCATGCAAGCGAAGCTTTGGGATTACGCCCGGCAAGTGAATGAACAGGCACCCAGTCCGGTGACCACCGGTTTGTTTATCCCCGCCTTGAACGATTTGATCGATAATTTTGGCAAACGCGATGCCGAGGTGAAGCGGCATGTACCCGAGTTGGTGCTGGCCCTGTTGTACGTCACCTTTGTCATGAGCGGAGCATTGGTGGGTTATACCAACGGTCTGGCCGGACATCGCACATCGTTCGTCACTTACATCATGGTCTGGTTGATTGTGGTCATGGTGTTCATTATTCTGGATTTGGACCGGCCGTATCGGGGCGTAATCCGGGTGAGTCAGCAGAGCATGATCGATTTACAGACTGCTGTTCACGCCACCGACAAGATCGACAACCCGCGTTGATTTGGCAGGTTGGACCTGGATAAGCTGCGCTTGGTCTAGGCTCGTTGTTTGAGCCAATACAGCGCATATATCCCGGCAATCAAGGAATATATGCTCAATTCGGTTTTCAGGTCGTCAAGCTGCTCGGAGGTCTTGCTATGCAGCACCGGCAAGGTATTCGCGGGAATTACGTTTTCTGAAAATGACTGCGGCTGAGCGTTAACGCCATTCGCACTAAGTAAATTCAACATCAAAATGCCGGTTATTATAATTATTTTGCGCATCGCTGACTCCTCTCGATAAATATTGTATCGATATAGTATCGATACAATATTTATTGTGCAAATAGTTTTTATGAGGGTGGTACGAGAACAAGCTTTGGCTGACTTTGGCTTGCCTAATCCTCCAAAATAGCCAAGCTGCCGAACATTTGGCCCTGGGTTTAGGAATATGGTTAACGACGGCTGCAAAGCAAAAATCGCGGTAGCAAGTTTGATGCTTTTGGTGGTATTTGCCGCCAATCTGCCGGCAAAAGAGCGCGCCGATGCCGGTCAGCATAAAAAGCCGGTACGCAATATGCCGGACATTGATGTTACCGATGTCGGGACTATCGATATAGAACAAGAGACTAATATCTTCAGCTCGGCAGCCGTTGCTAATCTGTCGGCAAATTACGGTTTGGCATCCGGTTGGGACTAGGGCTTGAGTTTGCTGAACGGGCAATTTGCGTCCACTGCCGCGTCTTCAGTGTCTTTTCAGCCTAACGTGATGCTGAACGTGGAAAAACATTGGCTGGCGCACGATATGCAACTCATCGCCGGTACCCAGAGCGGTCTTGGCTTGTTGACGCAAGCTACCGTATTTATGAATTTTTCCTACCTGGAATATCAGCGACATTTCCCGAATTGGGACACGGATCTGGATACAGGTCTTTATTATGCCAATGCGGCTTTGGCGGGCTTTCAGAGCGTAGGTCTGCATGTGAATATGGAAGCGCCGTTGTTCGACAAGTGGCGGATCAATGGCGATTATTTATCCGGCAGCAATGCTTTGGGGGCGGCGACGGTCAAATTGCTATATCCCGTCGTCGGCGACTGGCGTTTGGGTTTGGGCGTTCAGCGGCCTAATGTTTATGCCGGCGATCATTGGGTGGGATTGGTGGGTATTTATTGGCATTAAACAAATAGTGCCTGCAATTGCGGGGATGCAATTCTCCTTAACCCGTGTCTTTCTCCCACGAACTCTGCAAATAAAGCGCCTCAACCTTTTGCCTCGCCCACGGCGTTTTACGCAAAAACTTCAGACTGGAGCTAATACTGGGGTCTTTGGCAAAGCAGTTGATGTCGATGCGGTTGGCCAATTCCGCCCAGTCATATTTTTCTACCAAACGGGTCAGTAGCGTTTCCAGCGTGATGCCATGCAACGGATCTTGCTTGCCGGTTTTAGTCATCGGCAGCTTCGCCAGCGTTGGTTTCGGCCTTTTTCACGCGAATCCGGTTGCCGTCCATTTCCAGACCATTCAGGGTCTTGATGGCGGCCTTGGCTTCGCCGGCTTTGGGCATCTCTACAAATCCAAAGCCTTTCGAGCTGTGGGTGTCTTTATCCATCACCAGCGAACAGGACTGCACGCTGCCGTGTGCCGCGAACATGGCCCGCAATTCGGCTTCGGTCGTGGTGCGGGGAAGATTGCGTATCAGTAATTTCATGGGTTTACTTGTTTATGCTAAAGGCCCGCAACTATACAACTTATCGGATTAAGCTTTTTGCTAAATACGCCCTGTGCGGTAATTGCTTGAGGTTTTGTCGCTTACGCGACAATCAATTGCTTAGTCAACGCGCGGCGATAGGGCCTATTTGTGCGCAAACCCGACAATTCGCCGAGTTTGGCGGGCTAAATGGTGGCGGATTAGCGTGGTGCGATTATTGCTGCAAAGTGGTTTTCCATTACCGGATCGGTACTATGCGCTACGAACCCTACCAAGAAGAATATGATGCGGCTCAATCCATGAGCGATGAAGATCTGTTGGAATATTTTATGTATCGCATCGTCGAAATGGACGAAGTCTGGGGCTTGAAGGAAAGCCGGCAATGGATCTTGCGGGTGGTGGACGGCCACGAAACCTTGCCGGTCTGGCCGTACCGGCGTTACGCCGACGAGGCGGCGGTCGGCGAATGGGAAAACATGATAGGCGTGGCGGAAACGCTGGATTTTTTCATGTACCAAATCTTGAACAAGCTGACCGCACAGGGCGTATTAGTAGAAATCATGCCCCGAAAAGCGGCGGCCGGCTGTCTGATCAGTCCGCAACGCTTGTTTAATTTTCTGGAAGGTATGCGCGATTCGCGCGACTTTGTGCTGGACGATTAACGCCGTAATCCAGAGCCTGACCGAGCTTGCGGCACGTGGGAGCAACGATATTGCGGCCGCGCTAATTAGTCACCAGCAAAACCCGCGTTGGCGTTCAGTAAAGTATCGATCCCTTTAAAAATGTTAGAGTAAACACCTGCTAATCGGTCTTTAGAGGTGTTATGCACTATTGGGATTTCTCCGGCGCTAGGTATTCGGCGGCTTGGCTATTGCTGGCTAGCTTGGTGTCCAGCGGGACCCAGGCCGATGTTTATCGTTTGTCGATCTCGGAAAAATCGATCAATCTAATCGGCGAAACCCAGCAGGCCGTGCTGGCGGACGCTGCCTTGCCGGCGCCCACCTTGCATTGGCGGGAAGGCGAGGACGTGACCTTAGAGGTTACTAATCTACTCAAAGAATCCACTTCAATACACTGGCACGGCATCATTCTGCCTTACCAAATGGACGGCGTGCCGGGCATCAGTTTCGACGGTATTGAGCCGGGCCAGACTTTTACATATCAATTTAAGGTCAAGCAAAACGGTACCTACTGGTATCACGGCCATTCGGGTATGCAGGAGCAACTGGGCTTGTTCGGCGCGCTGATCATCGCCCCACAACAGGAGCAGCAAACGGTAGATCGCGATTATGTGGTCATGCTGTCCGACTGGCCGCGTGCCGATCCGCAACGGACCATGGCCCGCTTAAAAAAGCAAAGCGACTATTACAATTTTCAGCAGCGCACAGTGGGCGATTTCTTCGTCGATATTCAGCGCTTGGGTTTTTGGGAGACCGTTAGTGATCGGCTGGCCTGGGGTGAAATGCGTATGGAGCCTACCGATCTGGCCGACGTGACCGGCGCCAATTACCGGTTTTTGATCAATGGCCAAACCGCGGAAGCGAAACCGCACTATCTGTTCAAGCCTGGCGAAACAGTGCGTTTGCGCTTTATCAATGCTTCGGCAATGACCCATTTTGATGTGCGTCTGCCGGGTCTGAAAATGACGGTGATTGCCGCCGACGGGCAACCGGTCGAGCCGGTCGATGTGGAGGAGTTTCGGATTGCCGTGGCGGAAACTTATGATGTATTGGTTCAGCCGCAAACCGAACAGGCTTACAGTATTTTTGCCGAAGCGATGGATCGCAGTGGTTATGCCAGCGCGACGCTGACACTTCGCGCAGACTTGCAAGCCACGTTGCCGACAATGCGCCCCATGACCTTGTTGACCTTGGCGGATATGGGCGGCGAGCATGCCGGCCACGCAGTTCATCAAGCATCGGTTCAGCCGACTGCCGACAAGGAACCTGGTCACGCGCATACGGAACACTCGGCGACACCCGTCCCGACCATGACTGAACACGCCGGCCATCAGCATGCCACTGCCGAGGCACCTCAGAATCCGCATGCCGGCCACGTCATGCCAGTGGCTGATGCCAGCGATACCGCCAAACCGTTGAGCTATAGCCAGTTAATCGCCGCGCAACCCAACCATGCGCTAATGGGGCCGCCGGATCGGGAAATCAAACTCAGGCTAACCGGCAATATGCAGCGCTATATCTGGTCGTTCGACGACACCAAGTTTGCGGATGCGGAGCCGATTCGGGTCAAATTCGGCGAGCGGATTCGCTTTACCTATGTCAACGAAACCATGATGAACCATCCCATCCATATCCACGGCCTGTGGCAGTACCTGGACAATGGCAATGGCATGTACAACCCGAAAAAACATGTGATCAACGTCAAGCCCGGCCAGACCGTCAGCGTCGATGTGCCGGCCGACGCGGAAGGCGAGTGGGCCTTTCACTGTCATCTGCTGTATCACATGGATACCGGCATGTTTCGTAAATTGATCGTGGAAAGGGCTGAGCATGAACATCGTTAAAGCCCTGTTCAGTGCTCGCAATTTGTGGGTTTGCTTGGCCTTATTCTGTTCCGTCGCTACTGCGCACGATAGCTCGATGATTTTTAATCATTTCAAGGCCGACAGATTGGAATACGAAGGTAATCAAGACTTGCATCTGTTCAAATGGGACGTGCAAAACTGGACCGGCACCGACGAAAATAAACTGTGGTTGAAATCAGAAGGCGATTATTCCGCCGATCAAAATATCTTCGGCCGCGCCGACTTGCAAGTGCTGTATAGCCGAAATATCGACACGTTTTGGGACTTTCAAATCGGTGCGCGGCGGGCGATAGAACCGGAACGTACTTTCGATGCGGTGATCGGCTTTCAAGGGCTGGCGCCGTATTTTATTGAAGTGGACAGTGCGATGTTCATTAACGAGAAAGGCAACGTGCTGGGGCGATTGACGCTGGGTTACGAAATGCTCTTGACCCAACGCCTGATTCTGCAACCGCGGGTGGAAGTGAATGTCGCTGCAGAAGATATAAAAAATCGCGGCGTCAAGGCCGGCATTACCGAGTTTGAAGCCGGCTTTCGCTTGCGTTACGAGATCGCACGCGAATTTGCGCCTTATGTGGGTATGGACTATGTCGAGGAAGAATCACTCCGCGAGCACCAACACAGTTTGCGCGGTGTCGTCGGGGTGCGAGTGTGGTATTGAGGCGTTGCGGACCTGCATACATTCGGAAAATAATACCCAATTTCCAAGCTAATAGGGATAGCTAAAATGTCGGCATTGCCAGGAGAAATTTTGAAACAATCTTTTTACGATTTAAATTATGCTGATTTAGAAGCCGTTATAAAGCAGAATGATTTAAATCAATCGGTAGCAGGTATTCTATTTAATTGGCATTATAAGAAAAAAGAAAGCATGCAATGCCGAGATAATATTTCAAAATCCTCATTGGCTTTTTTTGAAAAACATTTCGATTTTTCCTTGCCGGAAATAGATACCGTGCAAGAGTCGTCAAAAGATCGAACAGTAAAATTTCTGTTTAAGCTCAAAGACAATCATAAAGTCGAAACTGTCCTTATTCCGTTTAACAACAAATATTCTATTTGTCTGTCATCGCAGGTTGGCTGCGCCATGAATTGCTCTTTTTGTTTTACCGGAGAACAAGGACTTAAACGGAATTTGACTACCAGTGAAATGGTTGGGCAATTTCTGCAGGCTTGGCGTTGGTTGGCAAGCAACAGGCCAGGAGAAGAGCGGATTTTAAATATTGTTTTCATGGGGCAAGGCGAACCTTTACATAACTTTGACGCCGTTAAAAAAGCCTGTGAAATTTTTTTATCGCAACGTGGTACGTCAATTGGTGTACAAAAAATTACGGTTTCAACGGCAGGTTATATTCCCGGACTGAAAAGATGGCTCCAGGAAGTGCCCGGCGTGAACTTGGCCTTATCGCTGCATTCACCGTTCACTGAAAAAAGGAATGAACTTATTCCGATTAATAAAAAATATCCGCTCGCTGAGGTATTAACCTATATTGACGCCATACCTTTGCAAAAGAAACAATTTATTACTTATGAGCATATTCTGATAAAAGGTTTAAACGATACTGCGGATGATGCTAAAAAATTGGGCGCGTTACTGCAAGGCAAAAGGGCTTATATAAACTTAATTCCATTTAATGCTTTCCCTGGCTCACGTTACGAGAGTCCTGATCTGATTGAAGTCGAAAATTTTAAGGCAATTTTAGATACCTTTAGAATCCCGACCTTAATAAGAGGCACTAAAGGTGATGATGTATTAGCGGCATGCGGACAACTTAATTCTAAAAATTAAAAAACTCCTCCCTTCAATATTCCGGCAGGATAGCAATATGACAGCTGTACGGACCAGCCACACACATCCGCTGCAGATCGCAGAACTACGTGCGAGTCCTGCGCATGGACGGATCGGCATTACTTTCTGCCCCGGCAAGCACGACCACTTTGCTTACACGGGCGCCTGGGAGCGCGACCTCGGTATCGATTTGGATGCCATCGCTGCCTGGGGGGCAAAACTGGTGTTGACACTCGTCGAACCCGCAGAGCTTAAAGCCCTCAAGGTGCCGCAGCTCGGGCATGAAATCCGCCGACGCGGCATCGAATGGCGACATTTGCCGATTGCCGATTTTTCCGTGCCTACTCTGGCTTTCGAACAGCAGTGGGTCACACAAGGCCATGAGATCCGAGAGATGTTGCGCAGCGGCCAAGATGTGCTGGTACATTGCAAAGGCGGCTTGGGTCGGGCGGGCATGATCGCGGCGCGGCTGTTGGTGGAACTGGGCATGGACGCCGAAGAAGCGATCAATGCCGTTCGGCACGTGCGTAAGGGCGCCATCGAAACACCGGCGCAGCTGGCGCTGGTGCGTCGCACTAAACCCATCTCTTAAGCCGGCGCATAACGATGTGTGCCGATACTCCGACTATTGATACCACCACCCTGCAACGGATAGGCGGGCAATTGGGTAGCAATCCAGCAGGCATTTTTCAGGACGGTAACGGTCGACGCTACTACGTGAAAACACTGGAATCTGCGGCGCATGCGCGCAATGAGCTGATCGCAGCCGAGCTCTATCAACTGGCTGGAGCGCCCACTTTGACCTATGTGAGAACAATTGCGGCGGACCAGGTGGCGACAGAATGGGTCGAACTCACCAAAAAATGCATTGCTCATCTGAATGACAGCGAACGCAAACAGGCTCGGTACTGGTTCGGTGTGCACGCGTGGACCGCCAACTGGGACGCTGCCGGCTACAATGGCGATAACCAAGGTGTTGCCGGTGGCAAAGTGCTGACATTGGATGTGGGCGGCGCATTGGCCTTTCGGGCTCAGGGCGATCCGAAAGGCAAAGCATTCGGTACCCGCGTCGACGAACTGGAGCTGTTGCGCTGCGATACCGATAACCCGCACGCCGTCAAACTCTTTGCCGAGATGAGCGCCGACGACATCAAGCAGGCCATAAACGTGGTGTTACGGATTCCGGATGAGAAAATCCGCCAAGTCATTTTTGACAGCGGCGGTACCCTGGCATTGGCTGACAAAATGATCGCACGCAAAGCCGATATGGCAGGGCGCTAGTCTGTTTTTGCGGCAGCGCGAATGGATTGGTTACGAGCGGCAAAAACCCGCCGGTCGCGGTCAACATCCAATTTCATTGGCTAAGACAACTATACCCACGTTATCAAATTAACTGCAGTCACTGGATATTGTGCCAGCAAATCCCCGGCAATATCGCCCAACTTCTTCAACGCCTTTTCTACCCTGTCATTCCAAGGCACCGCGCAACTCAAGCGAATGAAATTGCCGTATTTCTTTTGCGTGGCCGAGAATAAGGGGCCGGGAGCGATGATGATATTTTCCTGGCTGGCCCGGCGGTGCAGTGCCATGGCATCGACGCCGGCCGGCAGTTCCACCCACAAGGCAAAGCCGCCTTCGGGCTGTGTTACTCGCGTGCCTTCCGGGAATAACAGGCTGACCGCGTTCACCGCCAACGCCACGTTGCGGGCATAGTCCTGACGCACATGCCGCAGGTAGCGGTCGTAACCGCCTTGCTCCAACATCTGCGCGACGATCAATTGATTCAGGGTCGGCACGGCCTGGTGTTTCATGTATTTCAAGTTTTCCACCCGTGCCAGGTAACGGCCCGGCACCAGCCAGCCCACCCGCAAGCCTGGCGACAGGGTTTTGGCGAAGGAGTTGCAATACAACACCTGGCCGTTTCGGCTCCAGGCTTTGCAAACCGAAGGCCTCCGCAAGCCAAAGCCCAGGTCGCCGTATACATCATCCTCGACCAGCGGAATCTGATGTTGTTCCAGCAAGGCCACCAAGGCTTGCTTGCGCTCGTCGCTCATGCACGAACCCAGCGGATTGTTGTAATTGGAGACAAGCAAACAGGCTTTGATCGGCCATTGCTCGATGGCCATTTGCAGCGCATCCAGCGACAAACCGTCACGCGGATGCGTAGGGATCTCCAGCGCTTCCATGCCGCAGGATTCGATGACTTGCAATAAGCCGTAAAAGGTCGGCGATTCGATAGCGATCAAGTCGCCGGGTTCGCAAATAGCCATTAACGCCAGCCTGACCGCTTCGCGCGCGCCGTGGGTCACCACAATGTCGTCCGGACTATCGGCGCATTGCAGTTCCACCATGCGCTTGGCGATTTGCCGGCGTAGTTCCTGACTACCCAGCAATTCGTCGGCGTCGAAACAGCGTTTACCAAAGCTGCGCGCCACCTTGCCGGTCGCTTGTTGCAGCGCATGAGTGGGTAAGAAATCGGCGTGCGGTACCGACGAACCCAGGTTGATCTGATACGGGTCCTTGGCGGCGCGGAGGATTTGCCGGGTCAGCGATTGGCCGGTGACCTTGGCTGGCGTCACCGGCGCATCGGAAACTTGCGGTTCCACAATCGCCTGCCGGCGAAAGCTGCTGACATAGTAACCGGAACGCGAGCGCGCCTGAATCCTGCCGCTGTCTTCCAACATCCGATAGGCTTCCAGTGCGGTTGAGATGCTGACATGCAATTGCTGACTCAACTTCCTGACACCGGGTAGCTTTTCGCCCGGCTTGTAAACACCCTGTTCGATATGCGCAATCACCGTATCCGCGACGTTTTCGTACAAGTGTTTCATGTTTTTATCCAGGTTAAGCCATGCATTTGCACCGTGCATCCACTCGTTTAAGTTCGATCAATAAGCCGTATTATAAAGCCCACTCTATGCTGGCCTTGCCGCACTGACGGCCAATTATTAAAGCTCAGCCACTGTCTTAACCGCCAATTTGCTCTTAATCACATCCGCCAAATACTCAGCATCGTCGGCAATCCCCAGGAACCGTCCGGAACCCCAAGTATGCAACCAGGGCAAGCCGATAAAATACAGACCGTCCACGTTGCTGACTCCACGATCGTATTGCGGGAAGCCGCGGCCATCGAATGCCGGCAGCTCTATCCAGCGATAGTTCGGTCTAAAACCAATGGCCCAGATGATGCTGGTGATGTTTTCGGCGTCGGCGTCGATGCGGGTGGGATCGAACTCGGGTTCCCATACTTTGCGGAACGGCGGTTCTACCGGAGCATCGATATTATGCTCGGCGATGTAACGGTCGATGTCATTGCGGATGTTGACGTAGATTTCGTCGGCATCGTCCAGGTTTTTGGTCAAATCCGGTAAAAACTCCAATAGGCTGCCGTTGATATTGGTCATGCTGCCGTAAAGTTTCACGCCTTCCAAGGCAAACTGGCGCAAATCAATTTCGTGACCACCGCTACGCCCGGTTAGATAGTGATTGGTTTTATGTTTGGCTTCGTCGCCCAGGGGATGGCGGTCTATGGTCAATTGATAAAAACCCAGGTCAAACAACCATTCCGTGGTCTCGCGGCCGCGATACATACGCGGCGAACGCGGGGCGCTACCAACTGCCAGATGCACCTTGCGGCCGGCCAAATGCAAGTCTTCCATTAACTGCACGCCGGATTGGCCGGTGCCCACCACCAGCACTTCACCTTCCGGCAGTTGCTCGGGGTTACGGTAATTGACCGAATGAATCTGGGTGATATGTTTAGGCAGGCTGTGGGCATAGTCGGGCACGATGGGAATGTCGTAGCCGCCGGTTGCTACCACCAGATGATCGGCGGAAAACTCGCCGACCGAGGTGCTGACATGCAATTGGCCTTGCTCGCCACGCCAGACCCGATTTACCGCCACGCCTTCCAGGATCGGCGGATTGACTTTTTTGGCAAATGCTTCGATGTAATCGACGATTTCGTCTTTCAGCATAAAGCCTTTGGGATCGTCGCCCTGATAAGGAAAGTCCGGCAGTTGGCATTGCCAGTTGGGGGTGACCAAACAAAAACTGTCCCAACGCTCGTTGCGCCAAGAATGGCCGATGCGGTTTTTTTCGAAGATGATATGGTTGATACCGTGTTTTTGCAGATTGTAACTGACGGACAAACCGGCCTGGCCGCCGCCGACGATAATCGTGTCATAGTGCAGGCGGGTATTTTCTGATTTTTCTTTCATGGCGTCCTCGTCTATTTGATTGGGGGTGTGTTGGTTTATTCGATGAATTCGGTCACGCTGACCATGGGGTTGTCGCTATCCAAAAATTGGCTGGCCTTGGCTTCGATTTCCGCCAGTTGGCTCATCGCGCTGGAACAGGTGTAGCCATATTTTTGCCGTACTCTTTCGCTGGCTATTTCCAACGCTTCGCGGCTGTACTCGACGAATGCCGGCAAGGGATAACTTTGTCCGGGTTGGAAATAATCCTTGATCACCAGTGACGGCGAATAACACAGGCTTTCGGTTTGGTCCGGCCAGCGGACGCGGAAGCGCATTTCAGGCATAGTGGGTTCCTTGGGCGTTGATGAGTGAACGGTAAATTTCAAGATGGGTATTGGCCGACTGCACCCAGGAAAACTCGCTGCTTAAACGCTGGGCGATTGTTGGCAAGCGAGCCTTGGGAAAATCATCGATGGCGGTTTTCATTGCAATCGAGATCGCGGCGCTATCTTCCGGATCAGTCCAGATGCAGTCCTGATCTTGCAAATAATCGGTAAACGGCGGCCGCAGCGAAACGATAGCCGGCGTGCCGGAGAGAATGGCCTCCAGCACCACTAGGCCAAAGCCTTCGGTCAATGATGGAAACACCAGTGCGTCAGCCAGACGAAACAAACTCGGCATGTCGGCATCGGGCAATGGACCGGTGATGATCAATGGTTGGCCGTGGCCCTCCTGAATAGCGCTCTCGGCGACAGCGGCGTTGAACTGTTGGCGGTAGTCGCTGTGGTCTAATAGGCTGGCGCCGCCGACGATGATCAACTGCGTATTGGGACGCTGCTGCAAAACCTCACGGAATGCCGCGAAGATACGCAAGGTGTTTTTGCGTGCCTCGATGCCGCCAACCGCCAGGAAAATCGGCCCGCCCCGCGACAAACCCAGCGATTGGCGCAGGGTTTCGTCATGGGCATGCGGTACGGGCGAATAGCGTTGCACATCAACGCCGTTATTGACTTGGGTGGCGGCAATCCGATGCTGCTTGTGCAACTTGTCCTGCCAATCGCGGCTGACGCACAAGACTCGTTGGGCGGCCACAAACGAGCGACTTTGCCAGGTCATCAACGAAACGTCGTCGAAACTATCCAGATGATGCACGGTGCGGACAAAGCCATCGATGATGCCGCGTTCGCTAAGTTCGGCCATCGCGCAACCGCTGATGGCATCCTGAGCGTGGTAAATATCGAATGTGGTGGTAGCGGATTGGCTGAAGTAATCGATATAAGCCTGGATGCGCTGGCCGACGGTGGCGACCAAATCGCCGCTCAATCTGGTTAGCGGTATCAGGGTTGTCCGGCAGCGTACGGCGCGAAAGAATTTTTTGCCGGGTTCCGCTGCGGCGATCAAGGTCACATCGTGTCCCAACTCCTGCAAGGCCTCCGCCAATTGCATCGCATGCACCACGCCGCCGCGCGGGTTAACGGAATGGGTCAGCATGGCAATGCGTAGTCTTGGCATGGCTAGTCCTGCCGGTTTGGGCCGCAGCCGATCAGGGCTTCGCTGTTTAAATCCCAGAGCAGTTGCTCTGCGTCGCCGGCTTTAAGCCGCAACCGGCCACTGTCGTCAGTCTTGCCGATGGCCGCGCAAGCGATGCCGCGCAGGCTAAACAGTTCGATCACGTCGCCGGTGTCATGGGTATCGACGCTCAGCACGAAGCCGTAGCTGGGAAAGCAGCGCAACCATCTTGCCAAATCGATGTGGCTTGGACGCGGTATGGCGTTAATATCGATCACGCCGCCCAAACCGGAGCACTCCAACAGCATCAATAAGGTGCCGATTACGCCGGCATTGCTGATGTCCTTGGCGGCATCGCATAGGCCGGTTTCGGCCAGTGTTGGCAGGATTTCCAAATCTTGGCGTAGACGTTCCGGTGGCGCGCCGGTGCTGGCGTCCCACCACAAATAGGGTTCGCGAAAATGGCCGCGCAAATCGATGGCTGCCAGCAGTTGTTGTTCCGGTTTGGCGGCGAAACTGCTCAACAGTTTTTGCGCCCGACCCAGGATAGCTACCGATAATTGCGGACGGTCGTTACGCAAGTTGCTATGGCCGCCAACCACCGGTACGCCATAAACTTGCGAGGCGGTTGCCATGCCTTCCAGGATCGGTTTGGCTTGATTTTCACCGTCGCTCCAGATGGCATCGACGACGGCGATAGGCCGACCGCCCATAGCATAAATATCACTGACGTTGACCATCACGCCGCAATAGCCGGCGAACCAGGGCTGGGTGGCGACGAAGTCATTCAAATAGCCTTCGCTTGCCAGCAACAGGAAGCCGTCGCCGTCGGGGATGGCTGCGCAGTCATCGCCGACCGCTACGGCACTATCGTTCCCACGCTGCGCGTGGGAATGCAGACTGAACCGCTCCGCGGTTCGGGACGCTGGAGCGTCCGGGGCTGGGTTCCCACGCTGAGCGTGGGAACCATAGAGTCTTCCCACCACCTCGGCGATGTCGCGCTTATGCGCCAGCCCCAAGCCCTGTTGGATGCTCTTGGTCAATTCAGTCAATGAACTCATGCCGCGATCCGACTGGTCGTTACAAAACCGATGGCGCCGTCTGCATAAGGCGGATACCAAGCCAAGTCTGCTTGCATCAGATAATGCGGCCGCCCGTGCACCGCGATTTCCTGCAAGGTTTTCCAGTGCAGTCGGCGGAACAGCAATTGGTTGCGGCTTTGCACCTGCGCCAGAAAGCGGGTGCAACCCTGGGCATGGGCGCTGGTAACCGCCAGTTTGATTAAAGCCGCACCGAGACTGCCTTGTTTACGATAATCTTGATCCACCGCCAACCTCGAGCCCCACCAAACGCCGGGTTGTTCCTGATGAATCCGCACAGTGCCGACAACGCGATCCGGCAACCCAGCGACGCAGGCGATGGCGACGATAGGGGTGGCTATGTGGTCGATGTCGTCCAGATCGTCGCCGGCAAAAATACCTTGTTCTTCACAGAACACGGCTTGGCGTAGCGCCCGCATTTGTTTGCGTTCCCAATCTTCGGTGACGAATTTGATCAGGTAAGCGTTGGCAAAAAACGGTTTAAAGTTGGTTGTCCACATCTCACACCTCATAACTGGCCAGTGCCGAGCAAGCAGCGCATTTGGCGCAACCGGCTTTCATGTTTTGGGACAGCAGGTTCGCCTGCTTCAGCATCGCGCCCAACGGCGGCAGGATTTTTGCCATGAAGGCCGGCGTCGGTGCCGGATGGTTTTGCAAGGGTGTGCCGCTGATCGGCACAAACGGCACCACGAAGGGGTAAACGCCTTTGGCGATCAACTGTTCGGACATCGACAGAATCGCTTCCGGCGTGTCGCCCAAGCCAGCCAGGATATAGGTACTCACCTGACCGCGACCGAATACCGCCACCGCGGCGTCGAACGCATCCATGTAACGGTCCAGCGGCACGCTGGCCTTGCCGGGCATGATGCGTTCGCGCACTGCCGGCGTCACCGCTTCCAGATGCATGCCCAAACTATCAATGCCGTAAGCCTTCATGCGTTCGAACCAGATGTTGTCGTCCGGCGGCTCGCATTGGCCTTGAATCGCCAGATCGACTGCTGTTTTAACAGCTTCGGCACTTTCGCAGAGCATTGCCGCGCCCCTGTCGGTGAGATTCGGCGTGCCGGTAGTCATGACCATGTGTTTAACCTGATCCAGTTCGACCGCGGCTTTCGCGACCTCGGCCAATTGTTCGGGTGTTTTGCGTAATATGGTCTTACCGGCTGCCAGTGACTGACCGATGGCGCAGAACTGGCAGGATGTTTTGCGGTTGCCGAAACGGATACAGGATTGCAGTAGCGTGGTCGCTAACACATCCGACGAATGCAGCGTGGCGATCTGCGAATAAGGAATGCCGTCTACCGTTTGCAAAACATAAAAACGTGGCTGGCGCGGGAATTGAACGTGGCTGACCACAGCGCCGTCTCGGCGAATCTCGCTGATACCGTTGACATCGGGCCGACTGGCGACGAACGGCGACTCGCAAGCCGAGACCGTGGCTATCGGTATCATCACGGTTCGGCCCGACAAGTTAACGGCTTTGTGGTCAGAAGGGCCGGCACCGCCACGCCGTCCTGTGATGCCGACTTCGCTGCCTTCCAGGCGTAAGCCTAAGGATTGCAAATCGGCGATCAGCTCTGCCACGCCGACTTTAGTGTGTGCTGATAGCGTCATCGCGGTCGCTCTCCTGGATGGGGTGAGATGAAACGGCGGGCAGGTCGCTGAACATCGGTACTGCCGGCCTGTCGGCTATGCGCAAACTAAGTAGCTCAGGCCGGGCGTAATGGCCGACCGAATCCATCATTCGTTTACGTTTGCTGATTAAATTCATATCAAGATCGGCGATCAGCATGCCTTCGCCTTCCCGTAACGGTTCGACGACATGTTGGCCTTCCGGCGAAATGATGGCCGTGCAGCAACCGCCGCGCAGGGCTTTTTGCAGGGCTGGCTCGGTAGTGACCGCGTCGATTTGCTCATCGTTGAGCCAGCCGGTGGCGTTGATGACAAAGCAACCGGATTCCAGCGCATGGTGGCGGATCGTCACTTCAATTTGCTCGGCAAAGATCGGCCCGACCAAGGAGCCGGGAAACTGGCTGCAATGAATCTGCTCGTGCTGGGCCATCAACGCATAGCGGGCCAGCGGGTTGTAATGTTCCCAGCAGGCCAGCGCGCCGATACGGCCGATGCCGGTTTGCACGACCTTTAAGCCCGAGGCATCACCTTGACCCCAAACCATGCGTTCGTGATAAGTCGGGGTGATCTTACGGCGTTTCAGCGCCAGGCGGCCGGTTTCATCGAAAATCAGTTGCGTGTTATATAAGCTGCCGTGGTCACGCTCGTTGATGCCCAACACCACCACAATGCCATGCGCCTTGGCTTGCGCCGCGACCGCGTCGGTAATCGGGCCAGGTACCGTCGGCGCGTAATCGTAAAGCTTCAAGTGTTCTCGGCCCTGGGTGACCGGCGGCATCACGAAGGAAAAGTAGGGGTAATAAGGCACGAAGGTTTCCGGGAACACCACGATTTGTGCGCCTTTCGCGGCGGCGTCGCTGATGGCTTGGCAAACCTTGTCGCCGGTGGCGGTGGCGGATTCGAACACCGGCGCAATCTGTACCGCCGCCGCTCTGACGATGTTGGGATTGGTCACTTTTTTCTCCTGTGGATGATCAACAAGCTCAAAACGTAGGTTGGGCTGAATGCAATGAAGCCCAACAATTTGATTTTGTTGGGTTACGCTACGCTAACCCAACCTACATTTTGGTTTTTACGACGCCCTCTCGATGAAGGGTTCGGCGTTACGGTTTATAAAGTCCAGGTATCCAGGATGAAGGCGTTGTCGCGCTGGTGCAGTAACACGATGTCTAACACATCTAGTGGGCTGATCGGACGGATGCCCGGCAACAGGCTGGGTTCGCCATGACCATACAGGGCTTGCAAGGCAAAGCGGCAGGCATAGACTTTGCCGCCTTCTTCGATGAATTTGGCAAGCTGATTGGCGTAGTTTTGATGGCCGGGAAATGATTCGTCACCCAGGCGCGGAAAACCGCGTTGCAAACCCAATGTCACGCCCGGACCATATAGCAGGATGGAGGTTTCGAAGCCTTTGCGTTGCAAACGGGTGGCTTGCAGCAGATTGACGAAGCCGATCGATCCTTCAAAGGCGACGGTATGGAATTTGACCAAGGCTTTCTGGCCTGGCTCGGCTTTGACGTCTTCAAATACTTTTTCTTCGAAATCGACAAAACAATCGCCTTTTTGATGTGCTGGTGCGGTGACTGCGGGCATGAAGTTCTCCTGGATGTTAGTAAAAAATGCCCTGTATCGGCGGGATGGATACAGGGACGTATTTCTGGCCGCCAGCGTTGCCTGGTCGACGGTGAATACTTTACTAAGCTAGGAAAAAGCCAAACAGATTCAGTTTATTGCCTAATTTTTAAGTACAGATTTAGTGAAATGAAATCTGTATGGCTTGAAAAAGCGCATAACTGTTATGGTGGCATTTCGCCAAATCATTCAATTTGCGAGCGAGCCAATCAACTCAGATCATATTTTTAGATCGCAAACACCGGATCGTGCTGTCTACTTGGAAATGCCGCCAGGGGCAGCGGCGCGAAGCCTGTCACTTTGCTGTTCTGCGCAAATATCAGTTAGCTGACGGCTGAAGCGCCGGATTGCCGGTTCTCTTCGCGGTAAACTCAACAGGCACGTGCGTCGAATAACCGCCTTCAGTTTGCATCACAAATTTAATTTCATCGCCGGCCATTTTGCCTTGATACCGATGGATAGCCTGTTGTGTGGGACCTGATCCCAGCGATTCCGGGGTTTTGGTGATAAAACGCAAGGTGCCTCCGGCGATCTCGCCTTCTAAAATGCCGTTTGGGCTGCCGGTAAATGTAGCGCTGCCATATAGCTGCGTATCGCTACCGGCGAAATCGAATCGCTCTTGATAATTAGCGTTCGGCCAGTCATAGCTGACTTGGGCTTGCCATAATCCGTTGATTGCCGGCCGCTGTTCTGCGCCGCTTAACAGATCTATTAGATTCCGGGTGGCGTTGGTAAACGTCGAAAGGCCAATAACCAGCGTGCTGACTGCAATCAACAATGACAGCAGCGGGTTGTTTCTAATCCGGGTATTGATTCTGTCCAAGCGGGTTCTTGAGTCGTTCATGGTTTTAGTATCCGTAGCATTTTGGCGTTTTGGTAGAAGGGGACTACCCGGCGAGGTTAAACGTGCCGACAGAATAAGCGTTTTGGCTGACGTTTTCTAACGGTTATCGACTAAGCCGATCAGGCTTGGGGAGCGCTGATAAGGGATGGGTGGCTCCCGCCTGCTTGGAAGCATCGGTGTTCGTGGGTTGGCTTAATGAATAGCCAGCTTGCGCTTCGCACGCCGCCAGCCGATGACGATGCCGCTTGCGCTAATCAACAAGCCGCCGGTGCTGAATACTATCAACACAATATCCCAGACAGGCCGATTGTTCAGTAAAGGCAGCCAGTCCCAACTGTGTAAAAAGGCAAATAGCCAGCGGCTGACGCGCCTACCGGCATCGAGTTTGCTGAAGTGACCGGTGTAGGGGTCGAGATGCAGCCAGGTGCTGTCGGCGTCGGCAAATTCCAAACGCAGGATAGGCAAACGTTTGTCGATGTGCCCGGTCATGGTATGCGCGGCGCGGCTGTAGTAGTAAAAATCGTATTCGTTTAACACGCTTTGCCTGGCAATTTTATTCGGAGCCATGAGCCGTTCGGCTGCGGTTTGCAGGGCCGGCCACTCGAATTTCTCGAAAACCCGGCTATCAGTCTGCGCCGTCTGGATACGGCTGCGGCCCTGACCATCAAAAGCAATGTAAAAACCTTGGCCGTTCAGTACGCGCCATTCGATTTCCCGCGGCTGAAACCCGGTATTTTGAAAACGCGCCAAGGCTTCCGCTGCGGACAACGGGAAATACTGCGGCGAAATGTCTCCGCCCATGTAGGTCTGGAGCTTGGGTTTGGCGGCGGTGGAGTCGAATATTTTCCACGGATTCATCGAAAATAAGCCACTGAGTATCCAAGTGAAGGCGATTACGCCAAAGCCCAATCCCAGCAGGTGATGCCACCGCATCCAGGCCTCGCGGTATGGGGTTTTTGTGCCATGTTTGTAACGGCCCTGAAAACGCCAACGCAGTATGCCAACGATTAGGCCAAGCAAACTTAATACCGAACCGGCCAGCGCGGTGTAAATGACAATGTCCGCCGCGTAACGATCCAAAGCGCCGCCGCGAAACGGATATAGCCAATGAATCCAGGCGCCCAGCCAGTTCCAGGTGCGTTCGTGGCGAGTGGCATCGCGCACCACTTCGCCGGTAGTGTTGGAAATATAAAGCAGCGTGGCTTGCTCGTCGGCCATTTGCACGCGGTGCAGCGGCCGATGTTCGTCCAGCGCTTTGGAATGCGTCCAGGCGTCTTCGTCGATGCGATCCAGATAATAGCCGTCAGCCGTCGCCAGAAAGCTGCCGGCTGACGCTAAGGCCTGGGCCGGCGTCACCTGATCGACACGGTTCCCGGTTTCGGCATCCACGGCGATTTGGGTTTTGCCGTAAGCAAATACATAACGCGGCGCGCCGGCCACGCTGGTCAAGCGCACGCTATCGGGACTTTTGGCTTGAGCACTAGCTTCCAATGCTTGTGCAAGGTTGATGCGGCAGCGCTCAGCCGCCAAGCCAGGCAAGGCGCTCAGCTTTTCCTGTGGTGTCAGTTTGGGGTAGCCGACATACATCATCACGACGCCGGATACGAACCACATGGCCATGAAACAGCACAAGGCTATACCCAGCCAACGGTGAACCAGATATAGATTGCGCTTTAGCCCGTTGAGCATTAAAAGTCTACTTTCAATTCCATCATGAAGGTACGCGGTGCGGCGACGAAAAATAACGGGGCGTTACCGCCGCTACCCCATTCGACGTATTGCTCGTCGGACAGGTTTTTAACCCGCGCGGTGACCGTGGCTTTTGGATTAAATTTCCAGAACAGTTGGGTATCGAATACCGCATAAGCCGGGGTTTTGATCAGGTTGGCGGTATCGACGAAACGGTCGCCGACGTAGCGCGAGCCAAAATTCCATTGCCAGTCGGCATCGAAATCCCAGGTCAGCCAGGCATTAGCCACCCATTTGGCGACATTGGCCGGCCGATTGCCTTTTCTTGAGACCGTGCTGGTGCCGACGGTTTCCAGGAATTTGTCGTACTGGGCATCGACGTAGGCCATGTTGCCTTGCACGCTCCATTCGTCGGTGAGTTGTACCCCGATATTGGCCTCTACACCGCCAGAGGACTGTGCGCCAATCGGTAACTGCCGATTTCGGTCCGTCGGATCGGTTATCGATAGATTTTTCCGTTCGATGTAATAGCCTGCCAGTGTCGCCGAGCCTTTGCCGTCCCAAAAATCGAATTTGGTACCCACCTCCGCTTGCCGGCCGGTGGTGAGATCGAAGTCTTGCAGCGCGGCGAAGGTGCCGGTGGTCAAAATGCCGGACGGCGGATCGGCTGCGGTGCTGTATTGTGCGTAGACGTTAAAGGTGGAGGTGATGTCGTACATCAACGCTGCCCGCCAAGTTACAGCCGTCCAGCGGCGGCCGAAAGCGGCGGGGCTGGTGGCGGTCGGAGGCACAAAGGAAGTACGTAAATTTTTCGCATCCAGACGAATATCGTCTACCCGCACGCCCGTGATCAAGTTTAAATCGGGCACCAGAGTCAGGCGGTTTTCGGCATAACCGGCGACGGTATACAGTTCGTTGCGGGCGTTGGAGATTGGCCCGGTGGCCAGAGGGTTGTCGTAGTAGGTGCCGGTGCTGAAATTGTATGGGTTAACGATACTGACGGTGCCTGTCGAGCTTTCCATGCTGGGTGCGCGGGTTTGCTTGTTGTAGGCAATGTCGACCCCGGCCGAAATTTTCGAAGGCAGGCTGAACCAATTACTGCTATGCACGATTTCGAATCGGTTGCCGACCAAGGCTTGATCGTGATTTACCGCAAACGATTTATTGCGGGTAATCAGCGAATTCGTGCTGTTCCAGTCGTAACCTTCTACGTTTAAATACTGGCGATCCGCTTTGTAATAGTAAAAGGTGTTTTTGAATTGGGTGTTATCGGACAGTTGATAGTCGACAATGTCGCGTAACCAAAACACCTGCTGATCAAATACCGAACCACTGGCGTTATAGTTTTTAAAGCGGGTGCCGGGGTCTATTTGGCCTTCGGTGGGCCCTAAACCGGCGGTACCCCAGGGGACTATTCTACCGTTGACGACCGGATTCAGCACCGGCGTGCCCCAGTAAGAATCGCGGTCTTCCATCTGATGCTCGAAGGCGATGGTGTGCGACAGTTTGGACGTAATGTCGCTTAACAAGGAAAACGACATCACGCCGGAATCGGCTTCCGTGTGGTCGATATAGCCTTCGGAACCCAAATAGCTGATGTCGGCTTGCAGCCAGTTATCGGTATTGCCGAGTTGGCCGTTGAAACCGTAGGACGCCCGGCGATTTAAGTATTCTCCCAGCGAAACTAAGCCGTGATGTTCATCCGGGCCGCGATGCGCAATTTTGCTGACATAGTTGACCGAGCCGCCTACTGCACCTTGGCCGTATAAAAATGTGGACGGCCCACCCAAGACTTCGACGCGATCAGTGAGCCAACTGTCGATGGGGCGGGCGGCCACGACATCATATTGCACGGTAATGCCGTTGAACAGCTGCGTGATTTGCGAACCGGTGAAACCCCGCATCGACACCGAGCCCGCCGAGCCGGGTTGCGACGATACGATGATGCCTGGGGCTCTTTCCAAGGCTTCCTGCGTAGTCTGCGCGCCGCGCTTTTCGAAAGTTGCCCGATCAATAATCGTGATCGAAGCCGGCGTTTCGCGAGGTGTCAGGCCCAGGCGGCTGCCGGTAGCGGCTTCGGTATCCAGTTGCGGTTTTTGGTTGGGTGGATTAAAGGGAGCCGTTCCCGCTACGGTGACTGTATCCAGTGTAGTGGTGGTGTCGCTGGTTTGGCTTTGGCTAGTGGTTCTGGCCGTTTTGGTTTTGCTGTTGGTCTCGCTGGTTTTTAGATCCTCGGTCGGCGATGGCTCGGCAGCGTGAGCGATGCCGTGCAGCGAAAACAGCAAGGCGGCGACGCCTGCTAGGTGGCCGGGTTGGGCAACTGGAAAATCCTGTAACTTGGTTTTTTTCATTGTTTTTATCAGGTATTTAGAAGTTAGAAGGCTTTTGGGTGGCAGCAATTAGTGTGCCGGGAACGGAAGTCCCAACACGGCGGGTGTTGCAGGGCATAAGGGCTGAGTTTTTTAATTAATCTATGTTAGATAAATGGACGGTTTCGCGGTATATGGCTTGTTTCGCCGGCTTGGTACTGATTTAGGTCCGCGGATATTTGACTTAAAGCCCACCGGCCGGCAATGCTAAAATGCCGCATGGGCCGGCGCTGCGGTAAAACGCCACTATCAAAAATTTAGTTAAACAATGGATTCAAGTATGTCGGGATTTTTTTCCAAACAACATAGCGTCGCGCAGCCCGGCTATAGCCGTTGGTTAGTGCCGCCGGCGGCTTTATCGGTGCATCTGTGCATCGGCCAAGCCTATGCGTTCAGTGTGTTCAACGATCCATTGACTCGGGTAATAGGCATCGGTACCTCCGCGCCGGAGGATTGGAAGCTGACGACGCTGGGCTGGATATTCAGCCTGGCGATTGTGTTTTTAGGGTTGTCGGCGGCGTTCGGCGGTAAATGGCTGGAAAAAGTCGGGCCACGCCTGACGATGTTCGTTGCGGCTTGCTGTTTTGGCGGTGGTTTTTTAATCTCCGCACTGGGCGTGCACCTGCATGAAATTTGGCTGATTTATCTGGGTTATGGGGTGATTGGCGGTATTGGTTTGGGTTTGGGCTATGTGTCGCCGGTATCGACGTTGATCAAATGGTTTCCCGACCGGCGCGGTATGGCGACCGGTATGGCTATCATGGGTTTCGGCGGCGGGGCGATGATAGGCGCGCCCTTATCGGTGTTGCTGATGGACCAGTTTAAATCGGCCGAATCGGTTGGCGTAGTGCAAACATTTTTGGTGATGGGCGGCCTGTATTTTTGTTCGATGCTGATAGGTGCATTGACCATCCGCATCCCGCCGCCTGATTGGCAGCCTGCGGGATGGACGCCGCCGCTGGTGCAAAACAAAATGATCACCGATAAGCACGTGCATATCGACCAAGCTTTAAAAACCCCGCAATTTTATTTGCTGTGGCTGGTACTGTGCCTGAATGTGACGGCCGGTATCGGTGTGCTGGGGCAAGCTTCGGTGATGATACAGGAGATGTTTAAAGGCTCGGTAACGCCGGCCTCGGCGGCCGGTTTCGTCGGTTTGCTGAGTTTGTTCAATATGGGCGGGCGGTTTTTTTGGTCGTCGGCGTCGGATTATCTCGGGCGTAAAAACACCTATTTTATTTTTTTCGCGGTGGGCGCTGGCTTGTATTCCACCATACCTACCATGGGTATGAGCGGCAATATGGCGCTGTTCGTGTTGCTGTACGCCTTGATCATGAGTATGTACGGCGGCGGTTTTTCGACGATTCCGGCTTATTTAGCGGATATTTTCGGCACGCGCTTTGTCGGCGGAATCCATGGCCGCTTATTAACCGCTTGGTCAACCGCTGGCGTGTTGGGGCCGGTGTTGGTGAATTACATTCGCGAATATCAAATAGGCCAGGGCGTGGCTAAGGCCGATGCCTACAACGTCACCATGTACATTATGGCCGGACTATTGGTGGTGGGTTTTATCGCCAATCTATCGATCCGCCCGGTGCATGAGAAACATCATATGAAACACGGCGATTTCGACGAGCTGGACGGTATTTATCCGGCTGACGAAGCCGAACATTAAGTAAGGCAGGGCACTTTTTATGAATAACTCCGAATCGGGCAAATCTTCCAGCCCCTGGCTGTTGGCGGTATTCTGGCTTTATGTACTGATCCCGCTCAGTTGGGGTGTGTGGTCAACGTTGAAAAAGGCCTTGGCTTTGTTCAGCTGAGGTTTAATCGGGCTGTTTGGCGATAAATTCGTAGGCGCCCACATCAAGCGGTCCTTGTTGGCGGCGTTTTTCGCTGCCGCGCGGATGGCGATAGACAAATTGGGGATTAAGCAGCATCCCGTTGGCGGCGAGTCCGGGGGAGATGCCCTGATCGATTGCCGGCGCATTAGGTTTCAGGCGGTAATCGTAACTTGCCGGATCAAGTAACACGTTGGCCTTAGCCTTGAGGTCGTGGTTTTCCTGGTTGGGGCCAATCATGGCGGTGGCTTCGCCTATCAACAGATTGTTGATTAACATCGCGGTGGCAATACTGTGATTATGCAGAAACGAGCCGCCGGGGTAATCGTTGACGAAAGTGTTGTTCACCAGATATAGCTGTTGATTCGGCTGAGTTTGGTTGTGTTCGGCGGCAAAAGCCAGCATCGCGGCATTTTCGGTGTTGGCGCTTTGATGAAACAGATTGCCAATCAAGTAGCCGGCACCGCCATCCGGTAAGTCCACCAAATAGCTGGAGCCGTTACGCTCGTCGGTGATGCGATTGTAAAGAATATAGTTTTCCCTGGCCCGCGATTTGACGTTATGGCCGGTGCTGGCATCGTGGATATAAGAATTTTGCAGGGTAAAACGGCGGATATTGCCAATGTAGATGTTATGGCCGAGTTTACCGTAGCGCGGATAATCGACGGTGTTGTCGTTAAACTCCGAATTTTCAATCAAGATGTCGCTGTCAGGGTTAACGCCGGTCAAGATACCCATCTGGTTATGATGAAAATGGCAATTCCTTAGAGTCAGATGAGTACCTTCGAAGCGGATGCCGGCACCGTTCAGCGCCGGTGCGCTGGCCCCGGAAAGTTCGATATTTTCAACGACCGTGTCATTGCCTTTTAGTACCCAAATCGCTTTGCCTTCCGCTGAATTGCCAAGTGCTTCCAGGTGGGCGCCGCCTGCCATTCCGCGTATGGTCAAGCGCTGCTGCGGCCAACTGGCGACGTCGCCCTGGTATAGCCCGGCATCGATGCTGACCACATCGCCGTCTTTGGCGAGTCTTGCAGCCGCGCTAGGCAGCTTAAGCGCGCGCTGCGGGCCGACTTGCCAATTGGTGCCGTGCGCCGGGAAGGCCAGCAGCCAACTAACCACACTGATCAAACATCCCGACAATATCAAGCGATGCATCCCGACTCCTGGTTGTGGGCAGCTGTAAAATTCACTAATCCCAAGCGCTATGTTCTGTCTGATCGGCAGCGCCTTACAAAGGCGTCGGACTGAACTTGCAATATTTAAAGTAATACTTGGGCCAGATAAGAGTATTATCCTGTCATCAGGCATATTTGCCAGACCTACGACTTGATTATAAGAATAGCGAGACGCTACTGGAGGAACTATGGCTTCACTTGATATGCAAGGGGCTTACGATTTGAGCAATGCCAAAATCAACGAATTAATTACGGAAAGCGCCGAAGGCAATTACGCCTTGGGCATTATTAATCAAAAAACCAATAAGTTTGTCGTCAAATACGTCGGCCGTTCGGAAACCGACCTAAACGCCCGCTTGAAGCAACATGTCGGCAGGTATCCCAAATTTAAGTTTAGCTATGCCGCATCGCCCAAGGCCGCATTCGAAAAAGTCTGCCAAAACTATCATGATTTCGGCGGCTCGAAAAAACTGCTGAATCACGTGCATCCGACGCGGCCAGCCGATGTCGATTGGAAATGTCCATGCTGCAACGAATTCGATTGAATTTTTGCACTAAGTATTTCCAAGCCGTGGTTAATAGGTTGCGGAGTGATTGAAAAAGGCAAAACAGGCTTTTAAGCTCTGCGCGGTTTCCGGCGGCATGAATTCGTTGAATTTAACCCCGTAGTGGTGCTCGCCATCGATAGGCTTGTACCACACTATGCTACACATCAGTTCCAGCGGTAGTTGCGATTCATATTGCTGAATATTGTCGTACGGAATGCGCAGCTGAATAGCAATCGAGCTATTCAGCGGGCAGGGCAGTTCCACAGGCAGACGCAAACAGGCACCGGACATGCTGAAATCAGCAGTGACGCCGTCGAGAACTAAGTCGGCGATTTCGACATGGGCCAGCAAGTATTGGCTGCTGCGCGGAAATTTGCGGTTCTCGTTGGCGGCGGGAGTCGCCGTCCACTGCGCATCGAAGCTAAAGTGTTCCAGCATAGTACGCATTTTTTCGGTCACCACGTAAAGATCGTCGCTGATGGTTCGGGTGATGTGCACTTTGGATTCGTTCTGCCCCAGCGCGTCGAATAAAGCTTCTACCCGGGTCTGCAATTGGTTGACGTTTTCCAGTTGATATTTGGACACCTGGGAGATTTGCTGCGCCGTACCCGCATTTTCTGCTATCTGACCGACTATTTCGCTAATCACTACACTGGTGGTTTCGGCTTTTTCCATGCCCTGTTTGGTGGTCTGGATGATGGAGCCCATCGCCAGAGTATTTTCTTCGATGATTTTGGTTAATTCGCCAATAATGCTGGCAATTTCGGCGGTCGCGCCGGAAGCGTTTTGCGCCAGTTTCCGCACTTCATCGGCTACCACCGCAAAACCTCTGCCGTATTCACCGGCTCTGGCGGCTTCGATGGCCGCGTTTAAGGCCAGTAGATTGGTTTGCTCGGTGATGTTGCGGATGGTGGTGGTAATATCCTGAATTTGCCGATTAGCTTGGCGCAGCGCCACGGTTTTAGCTTCCGCGTTTTCCACTTCCTTCACAACCCGGCGCATTTCATCAAGATTTTCGTTAACGGCGACAATGCCTTTTTGTGCCGTGTTTTGCGTTTGCTGGGTGCGGTGGCGAATCTCAACGGAAAAGCGTTCGACTTCTTCGGTGGTGCTACGTAATTGTTCGGTAGCGGTTTTTACCTCGGATGATCTAGCTTGTTCCGAGCGATTGGCATTGGAAATACCGCCGGAAATATTGGATATTTGGTAGGAAGACTGGCCGATTTGCTTGCTAACCGCGTTGATCTCGCGCATATGGCGGGTTAGTTCCTGGCCCATGAGCTTCATGGTCGCCAATAGGCTGTTGGTATCGTTTTTCTCAGTGGCGACTTTGATGTCTAATTGGCCTTTGGCGATACTGCCGGCAATTTTCGACGCATAGCTGGGCTCGCCGCCCAACACGCTAAATAATTTTCGCGTCAGCCAGATATTGGCGGTGACTATCAAAAGCAAAGCCAGGCCGGCGACGGTGGCGCTGACCGTAAACATCTGGCTTTGCATCTGATTTTGCTGCTGTGAGGCGGCGTTGGCTTGCTGTTCCACGCTGCCGGCAAGCTGATTGAGTTTGTTGGCCAGAATTTCCGAAGCCGCGTCGAAGCCATTTTCCGGCGCTTTCATGATCAGGTTGCCGGCTTCACGGCCTTGCTGAAAATAGGCGTTAGCCATGTGTTCGCCGGTGGCATAAAGCTCTGTCACGGCGTTATCGGCGTCCTTAATCGCCGGGTTCATGTCCGGCATCATCGCCAGTAAACTCGTCAGTTCCGCGTGAGCGGCATTTTTTTCCGCCAAGGCGTCGCTGTAATCGTCTTCGCCTACCGCTGATGCATCGGTGAGAAATTGCTGGATTTGTACGACGTGATAGCGAACATTTTTAAATGCCAGCGTCGCATTTATCAGACGTTGTTTTTCGGCTTCCGCTGTTTCCAGTTTGCCGTGGCTAAGCCACACAAACATATTGCCGACTATCAGCAATAAAGCCACCGTGGCGGTCAGTACGGTCAACAGTTTGCGTAAGGAAAAGTCCTGGGGTGCGGACTGATTACTATGGCGATCAAGCATAAGCGGTATCCATTTTCAGCAGAAACGTCAATGTGCGGTTTCACAAGTTTAGACTGATACGCGAGTTGCATAATCATTTTGCAACTTACAAAGCCCGCCGTTGAATGTCGTCGTATCCGCACGGCCGGGAACGCAAATCTCAACGGTCTGGCAGAAAATTCCTACATTACTGAAAATGGCCGTTACAAGGAGTTTGCGGGTGGGGGGGCAGCATTAATTCGTTAGCCCGGAATGGGTGGCCGACGCCGAAATCAACCGGTATTTCGGTGGCTGCTGCTTTGGAATAATAAAGCTAGCTAGTGTGGGGAATTTTTATAATAATCGCATAGGGCAGAAGTCAGCTGGTCGCCGAACCGGTCGGTCCCGAGGCTGTCCAAGTGTAGAATAAAAAATAATAACAGGAGGTACACCATGCTAGCCAAAATAGCTGTAGTCGATTACATGTCGACCAAAATCGTTACCGTTACCCCCGATACCGAAATTTCTCAGGCTGTTAAGATTTTGCTGGACCACAAAGTAACCAGCGTGCCGGTTGTGGACCAACACGGTAAGTTGGTGGGGATATTTTCCGAAAAAGACGGCATGAAGGTGTTTGTCGAATCCGCTTACAACCAAAGCATGGCTGGAAAAGTAGGTGAGTTCATGAGCAAAGACCCGCAATTTGTGAGTGCCGATGCCAGTCTGGTGGATGTCGCCAGCAAATTTCAGGAATCGCCGACCAGGAGTTTCCCGGTTTTTCAAAACGATCAGTTTGTCGGCATGATTAGCCGCGTTGATGTGTTAAGAGCACTGTTAGCCATTCGTTAGATGTGTTAGTTCAAGAGTAGACTGCCATTCCCCTGGGATGGTGGTCTGCCCCTTGTCCCGTCTTATTGCCGCACGCCTGCCGACACGTAGGTACCCATGATGGTATCGGTGCAGGTTGCGGTAATCTTCGCGCCGTTCGGCGTTACCGTGCCGGTGCAATTGCCCTTCGAAACCCAGCCGTTTTGGTACTGCGCGGTGTAATCGTAAGTCAGGGTTTGCCCGATCAGATTACCGCTGCCTTTTGATGTATAGCCCACGCCTTGCGCCAACATTCCCCAGCCCTGGAATTCAAAACTGTCGCTCTGTTGGTTGATGTGGGTGCCGCCTGCGGTAGGCGCGGCGGGGTTATACCAGTCGCCGCTGATGTTGATGACTGGCACAGGCTCCACTACTGCCGGTTTTGCCGGGGCAATCGGCGGAGAAATTGCCGTCACGGTTTGCTGTGCCGGCGGCGATTCTACGGCCTTTTGTTGTCCAGTCAATTTATCCCAGTTAGAGATAATAGCGACACTGATCGAGCCGATGACACCAATGATCGCGGCGGCGATAGCGGGATTTTGATTGGATTCGGCCATAAGTTCCTCTGTTGCTGCATAAAAATGTCCGGCCGCCTGAGGTGGCACAGTTTGAGAATTTAGCGCAGATGTAAACGATTCGGCAATCTAAAAGATGCGCTCGTCGGCTAAAGAATAAATGGGAGAGAGTTAAGAGGCTGGATCTAGCCGAGTGAAGAGGGCGGTAGGGGGCTTTTCGAGCGGGCTGGACTGGTTTGACTGGGCCTAACTGCGGTCACTACATCACCGCAGTGAGGCCCAATCGGATCTGAGGTTACAGATTATTTATCGCATTTATGCGCGGAGCCGCAGCAATCGGCCATGTCGCCGCCGTGCTTTTTGCAATGATCCGCACTGCAATCATGGGCTGCGCCGCCTTGATGATGGGCGCAATGGTGGCTGCTGCAATTGGCGGCAGCGGCGGCTTCGTGATGGGCACAATGCTCGGCACCGCATTGGTGGGCGCTGGCATGGGCATCTTGCGCGCAATGTTGGGCGCAGACTTTATCTTTAGCACCTGGGTGATCGGCGCAATGTTTCGCGCAATCGTGTTCGGCTGCGGCTTTGTCGGCACAATGTTTCAGGCAAGCTTTGCCTTTTTTACCTTTGTGTTTGGCGCAATGTTCAACGCAATTGTGCGCTGCGGCATCGGCTTTATGTTTAGCGCAATGTTCCGGAGACATGGCGGGTGCCGCCGCTGGCGCGGGGGCAGCAGTTTCAGCCGGTGCAGCGGTTACAGGCGTCACGACCGCAGGCTCAGCAGTTGCTTCGACCGGTTTTGCGGATTCGCAGCCTGTCAGGGTCAGCAAAGCCGGCAAGGTTAAGGCGATTAGCAAATGTTGAATTTTCATAAGTATTTCTCTGTGGGTGATAAAGGAGGCGCAATTGTAGGGGTAAGGTGCACGTTAGGCAAATAAAATTGTGTTATTTAACACAGAATAATTTATTGGCGAGCGCGCCTATCTGACAGTGACTGCCAAGCCGTTCCTCAATTTCCTTGGGTTTGTCACGCCCGCGAAGGCGGGAGCCGTTACATCTTACGGCGAATCCACTCTAGCGGCTGAGCTTGCGCCTTTGCGGGAGCGATAATATTTAAGGGCGGGTTGGTAATTCGACCGGGTGAGCGGTCAGGCAGTGATTCCCGAATCCAAACGGTATGCAAAATTACTTTTCCAGACAACGTAAGGTAAAAGTCACCGGGCCGTCGTTGATCAACGCTACTTTCATGTCGGCGCCGAATTCGCCGAACTGGCTGCTTGGGTAAATCTCCAGCGCGCGCTTTTGCAAATACGCGAATAATTCCCGGCCCATTGCCGGCGGCGCGGCCGAGGCAAAACTGGGCCGGTTGCCGGTATCGGTGTTGGCCGCCAAGGTAAATTGCGGTACCAGCAGCAGGCCGCCTTGAATATCGCGCAGACTCAGATTCATTTTGTCGTCCGCGTCCGCAAAGATGCGGTAATTCAAAATCCGCTCCAGCAAGCGGTCCGCTTGCTTGGGGGTGTCGGCTTTCTCGACAGCCACCAGCGCCATAATGCCGGTGCCGATCACGCCGATGTCGTTGCAGTTGACCGTGACTTTGGCTTGAGTCACGCGCTGGATAATGCTGATCATGTTTTGTCCTTGAGATGATGAAGATAGTCGCCGCTTAAGATCCGCTGCAAACCGGTCGTCGGACGGTTGTATAGGTAGGTCCAAGCGCAAACGCTTTGTCCGTCGGGCAGGTTTACTAAAAGTTGGCGGCGGATGTATTCATGCGGCTGCGGAAAATGCGTGGCGCATTCTTCGTAAATATCCAATACAGACAGTGTGTGTTCGGGGGTGCCAAGTAAGTACAGTTCGCCTTTGATCTGCGTTGTGCCGCGGGTTACGGCGCCTGGATAATTATCGATTTCATACAAATCGCCGTGCATAAACGCAGGGCCTATGTAATCGCAATCGTCTAGAAATGGGTGTTGAGTTTGATCGTCCGGGTTTCTGCGCAGCGTACCGTAGACAAACAGGTATTGCGCGCAGCTCATGAATAGATCTGATCGACCAACGCCTTGAACCAGCGTGGGCGGAACGCGATGACATACAGTAGCGTCAAACCCATCAGCGGAAAGGGGCCTATTTCGACGATGGTCAGCAGCAGAATGATCACGAACCACTTGAATCGGGTAAAGGCGGCTTGCGTACTCATCTTAATACTTGATCGCGGTAATGTAATACCGCGTTTCCTGCTCGGCATGGCGGATTGTCACTTCGTCGTCCAGCATCTTCTTCAATAAGGCTTTCGCCAGAGGTGAGTCCAGGCTGATCAAACCACCCGTAGTATCGATTTCGTCGGCACCGACGATGCGGTAGGTGATTTCCTCTCCATCCATCGTTTCCAAAGTCACCCAGGCACCGAAAAATACCTGATCGCGATTGCTCGGCTTCTCGGACACGACAGTCAACGACGGCAAGCGCTTTTGCAGATAATGAATACGCCGGTCGATTTCTCGTAGTTCTTTTTTGCGGTAGATGTATTCTGCGTTCTCGGAACGATCACCTTCCGCAGCGGCGGCGGACAGGGCTATGGTTACGTGCTTGCGCCGTTCCCAAAGCTGTTTCAACTCGGTTTCCAGGGTCCGATAGCCTTCGGCGGTGATGTAAGGTGAAGATTTGGGGCGGGGCGGTCGCCAGCGTGACATGTTTTTTCGGGGAAAAGGTTATATGATGTCGGCTTTTTTCATCTAGCGAATACGCATATGCAAATCACAGACAAAACGGCTGTTTCCATACATTATACCTTAACCAACCAAGACGGTGAGCAGCTGGACAGTTCCAGAGGCGAGGAACCCTTGTTGTATTTGCATGGCGCGGGCAACATCATTGCGGGTTTGGAAGCCGCTTTAAACGGCAAGCAAGCGGGCGATAAATTCAACGTCACCATCGCTGCCGATCAAGCCTACGGCGAAGTCTCCGAAGAAATGATTCAAGTTGTTTCCAAGAAAATGTTCGACGGGATGGATATTGAAGTCGGGATGCAATTTCACGCCGATGTCAGCCATGGTCCGGGCATCATTACCATCGTGGAGATCGACGGCGACGATATTACCATCGACGGCAACCATCCATTGGCCGGTGAAGATTTGACGTTTGACGTGGAAGTCATGGATGTCAGACCGGCCACAGCCGACGAAGTGGCTCACGGCCATATCCACGGTTCAGGTTGCCATCACTAACCGTCGTTTTCCAACATCAGACCGGTAAGCGATAAACGCGCGGCTTTTATCGCTTACATTGACTCACTGCCGTTGTTACTGAGCACTCGCGCTCAGGCCCAAATCCACCCGGCTATGTCCCAGCAAGGTGCCGGTAGCAAACGCCAGATCTATCATCGACACTTGATAATCGCCGATGGCGCGCACTTCGCGTAATTGCGCTTCACCGAGCCGGGTCAGGGTTTCCAGTACCTCGGTCATGGTCCGCAAGCCTTCTTTGAATTGTTTCAGTTCTGCGTCGTAATTCAAACCGGCCAGTACCACGTTTTGCCGGGTGGCTAAAATCCGCTGCCAGTTCTGGCTCATTTGATCCAGCGAGTCGTAGATTTCCCGGCGTACGCTCAATTCGCGCAGTTGTTGCGTGGTCAGACGTTGCATGCGTTCTTGCACGGCCCGATCCAGACGGGCGCGGCGCAGCTCGTTGCTGAGTGGGATCTCCATGCGTACGCCCACCGACCAATCCGAATAATTGCCGCTCAAGGTCTGATCAAAAGCGCCACCGTAGGACGCCGTATCGCGGCCCAGTGCGGCGTAGTTGTAATCCAGCATGAACATCGGCAGGGTTTGATTGCTGAGGTAGTCGATTTTGGTCAAGTCAGCGGCCAGCTTTAATTCCAGTTCCAGCAATTCCAGGCGGCCGTCCAGCGCGCGTTGCGCCAATTGCTCGCGGTCCAGATTAAATTCCAGCAGGGTCGGCGAGGTCTCGGGAATCAGCAGCGTTTGTGAATCCAGATCCAGGTCCGGCGCGTTTAATAACAATTTCAGTTGGCGCTGGCGGGTTTTCAGGCTGGTTTCGGCGATGATCAAAGACTCCAGCCGCTCGGCCACGCCGATTTCGGCCCGGTTGATTTCCACGTTGGCTGTCAAGCCTTCCGCCACGCGCTTCCTGACCATGCTCAGATTGTTGGAGGCGTTTTCGTATTGCTGGCGGCGCACGTCCAATTCGCCCCAAGCCACATACAGACTCCAATAAGCGCGCTCAACCATGGCCAACACCCGAATCGCCTGCAGACGGGTTTTTACGTCGACGGCTTGTTGTTCGTAACGGGCGATGCGGATGCCGGCGACGTTATTGGAAATCCCGGCATCGCGCAGTAAGGGCTGGCTGATGGAAAACCGCAGCGCATTTTGATACTGGTCCGAAGCGACACCGCGAAACTGCCGTTTGCCGTCGAACGGTGAACTGACGGTAATTTTGGCGCCGGTACGCAACGGAATCACGATACCGGCTTCCATATCCAGCACCTCGGTTTCCTGCGGCACGGCGGTGAGTTTGTCGATTTCATTTTTCAGCGGCGAAGTGGGATCCACCGGCGTAAAGCTGACGACATCCAGATTTTGCGCCGGGGTGTTTTTCTTGCCGTATTTGGCCTTGGCGAAGATCAAATCGTCGAATTTGGCTTGCTCTTCGCTGACTGAAGTGGCGGCGATTTTTGGATCGGCCTGGGCGATTTTTAAATCCAGGTTATTTTCCAAAGCCATACTGCGCACCGCAGTGATGGACAATTGCTTGCTCGCTTCCGGTGCTGCCTTCGGTAATTCCGGCTTCGTCGCGCTGGGAGGCGGCAGGATAGTCGCCGACTTGGGCCGGCCTTCCTTAAACTTGGGCAAGGCCTGCTCCACAGTTTGCGGCGGCAGTTGCGAAATCGCCGGTAGCGGTAAACCCTCATCAGGTTTCAGGCGTTCTTCCACGCGCTTGACCAGTTTCCGGTCGGGGCTGGTGTCGAGATATTGTCCGCAACTGACCAGCAAAGGTATCAGCAAGAGTGCGCCGATGCGCCGCCGGCAGGCTTGCAAGTGTTTGGCCGTAGCCCCTGATGGGTGTTGACGGGATGCGAAACGATTCATGAGCGCTTATTTCAGTTTTTGCCTGACCAAATCGGTCGCAGGCGCTTCCATAGTCATCTGCGGCGGAAAGGCATTCAGTTGCCGCCACAATTCGTAAGCCATCGTTACCCGGTTCAACAACACCCAGCCTTTTACTCTCACGCCTTGGCGGGCGAAGCGTTCTGTCGGCCAGGGGCGGTCGTTGGGATCGGGCACGATCAGCACCCTGAATTTACCCTTGCCGTCGTCAGTGGAGTCCACGAAGGCTACTAAGCCACCGAAGGTACCGACGGCTACTTCGGGCCAGCCGGCGAATTGCAAGGCCGGCCAGCCTTCGAATTGCAGACGTGCATGCCGGCCTGGGGTGATCAATACGGCATCGTTGCCGTCTACCCACAGTTCCACGGCTTTCACATCCATATCAGGCACCAACACCAGCAAGGGATCACCTTGTCTGACAATGTCGCTCTGCGGATTGGCCAGCAGCCTGAGGATGCTGCTGTCGCGCGGCGCTCTGATTTGTTGGGATTGCTGGCGGGAAACATCCACTTCGCTCTTTAACAGGCTGCTGCGGCTGTCTTCCAGTTCGCTTTGGGTTTTGTTGGCAGAGGCCGTCGCCGAGTCGATACGGGCTTGGGCATCGGCGCGAATTCGGCCGATTTCGGCTTCGGCGGCGCGTTGTTCGGCCAAAGCGCCTTCCAGACTGGCTTGGGCGCTGTTTAAGCTGCGTTGCGCGACGATACCGTCGCGTTGTGCCACTTCGTAATCGCGTTGGGATACCAGGCCGTCGCCGATCAATCTTTGCAGACGCTGGGTTTGCACGCTGGCCGTTTCCAGCGTGGCACGGGCGGAGGCAATGGCTTCACTGGCGGAGCGCGCACGTTGCCGTGCCACATCCAGCCGGTATTGCGCGGTAGCCACTTGTAAATCGCGGGTAGCAATCAAATTATCGATTTGCAGGCGATACGCCCGCAGCTCGTCTTCTTTGGCTGCCAATTTCGCTGCGGCTGCCGCGCGTTGTTGTTGTAAGCGTTCCAGCAATTCCGGATCGACATCGGTGATTTCCATCAGTAAATCGCCGGCCTTCACTTTGGCGCCTTCTTTGGCATGCCAACTGACGATACGGCCGGAAACCGGCGCATCCAAGTTCTGTTGGCGTTCCAGCGGCGCAAAGGCGGAGACCCGGCCGATACCGTTGATGTTTTGTTGCCACGGGGTGAGCAGCAAGGCTGGAGGGGTCAACAGAAATAACCAGACGCAAGCCCGCGCTAGACTACTGACCAGGCGAGGAGTATGGGCTGCCGATAGCGCGGACAGCCTGATCTGTAACTCAGTCATGGGCGGCTCCCGGCAAAATTATCTCGCGCCCGCAAAGTGCGGCCAATTCTTTGGATCCGGTCAGCAGCAGTAGGGTCCAGGGCGCGTCTGCGGCAAATAGTGCGGATGCCAACTGTTGCTGTAAACCGCTATCCAAGCCATCGAGTATGCCATCCACGATCAACAAAGTCGGCCGGGCGATGATGGCTCTAGCCAGCATGACTTGTATGGCTTGGCTGTGGGCAAGTGGCGAGCCGCCGGGACTCATGACGGTATCCAAATCCAAGCTAGTTAAGCCGACTTTGGCCAAGACCTCTTGGACATCGGCAACGCTCAGGTTCGCATCGCCAAGCCTGATATTTTCCAGCAGGCTATCGTGAAATATCTCCAGTCGGCTGACGACGGCGATGTTTTGCCGCAAAGTACTCAGGCGCAGCTCATCCAGTGTTTGGCCGTTGATTTGTATCCGGCCGGCTTGTGCTTGCCGCATCCCGCTGATTAGCGACACCAGCGCGGTTTTACCGCTGCCGGGACCGCCTGAAATCGCGACTTTTTCGCTAGGCTGAATGTGCAGCGCAAAATCCGAGAATAATGGCCGCTGCGCGCCGAAGCCGAATTTTAAGCCGCTGATTGTGAGTGACGCCGGACCGTTAAATTCTGCGTCCAACTCGGCCGAATCTTCTAAGGGCAAATCCAGCAAATGGCCGATCTTGTCCGTGCCGGCCATCAAGTCGTAAAAGCCTTCCAGGTGTTTGCCGAATTTGATCAAGGCTAGCAAAGCTGACGAGACGATCAGTTCCGCCGCCACCAATTGCCCCAAAGTTAAATGGCCGTCTATGACCAAGTAGCCGCCGATAGCCAACAAGGCCGTACTGGCGATGGCGTACAGCGCCACGGAGGCGATGACTTGGCCCAGCAGCACGCGGTAATGCTGGCGTTTGGCCGTTAAATAGTCCAGCGAGAGTTGGTCGGTGCGGTTGGCGGCCATCACTGCACCGTTACCGAATTTAAAGGTTTGAATATTCCCGGCAACGCTTTCCAGCCAGGCGACCAAGGCATATTTGCTGATCGATTCCTGAATCGCCGTGGTGACCGCGCCGCGGCCCAACAAAAATATTATTGCCGTGATAGATAACAGCAACACCACATCGAAGGCCAGCAGGAAGGGGTGATAGAAAGCCAGCATGATCAGGCCGACGCAAGTTTGCACCACGGTGCTCAAACCGTCCAAGAGCAGTGCAGAGCCGGCTTTCTGCAAGGTCAATACATCGAAAAAGCGATTGACCAGTTCCGCGCCGTGTTGGCTGTCGTAGGCATCGCTGCGCACCCTGGGCAAGCGATAGGCCAAGTCGGCGGCCAGCCGTACAAAAATCCGCCGCTGCACGATCTCCACCAGATAAGATTCCAGCACAAAAACCGCACCGCCGAAGCTTAGAAAGAAAAACAGTATGGTCGCCAATACGATCAAAGGTTGGCCCATACCGCCCATCGCTACGGTATTGACCAGCGCTTGCACCGCCACCGGCGAAGCCAGCGCCAACAATCCGGAGCCCAAAGCCAAACCCAATAATAACCAGAGATCGTGGCGATCAGCGCGTAACAGCTCCAGCAAGCGGCTAAATGGCGGCATGTGGTTGTGATGGTCTTGGCTGACGGCATTCTCCAGCGGCGCCTGGGCTTGCACTAACAGCCACTCGCTGATGCCGGCGTCGCTTCGGCCCAATAGTGCGGCGATGTCAGCCGGTTTGACGTAGCGCTCTTCGATCACCTCGCCTTGAGCAAGGGCCACTCTGACTTTGCCGCCGCGAAATCCGCACAACACCAGCCAGCCGCAGCCATCCGAGAGGCTGGTGAGCAGCGGCGTATGCGGGGATGAGGCGTTGGCGGCCGCAATCGGCGTAAGCAGCGTGCTCTCCATATTCAAACCCAAATGGTCACCGATGCGGCTCAGCGCTGTCTGGCTGTCGTCGCTGACTGAGTCCAGCCAACGCTCCCGGATGCCTTGGGCTTGGCTGGGGATTTCCAGCAGGTCGAATAAGAATCCCAGCAAGGTTTGCGTCGACTGTTTTCTGTGCGGGTGTTCCTTGTTTCCGGCGGTGATGCTCATACGTAACGAAATCCTATCGGTTTAAACGAATAACAGCATGGTCTTGCCGAGTATGCCCAGCAAAAGTGTAACCTTTAGTGTGGCAAGCAATTTGGCCGGGCCGGCTTTTTCACACCAGTTCTGCCAAGCAGCTTCGCATGCTCGCACTATCACGAGATAAGCTTTATATGACAAGCGCCAAACCACAGTACCGAGCAAAGTCAGACCGGTCCAGAACACAATGAACTCGGCTTGGCGCGGCGTTACCCCGAACACGTGTTCCAAAAAATGCTCGAACAACATCTCGACCACCTCAATGGCCAAGTGCAGAATGAGCCATAGAAAGGGTAGCAAGGTGTCGCCAAATTTATACAAAAATATCAGGGTCAAGATTGCCATGGCAGGCTTGTTTTCAAACAGCCAGCGCCCGGTGTTGATAATGATCACTCTAAACCAGTGTGCCAATGCGTAGGCGTATTGCATGGTTCTCCTCCCTTTTAGAGTCTGCCGAAAAGCCCTTTCCCCTTTTCAGGGGGCGCGTCCTTCGACCCGTTCAGGACGGCCGGTATTTCAGGGCCGGGCTAATAACATCAACCGGTATTGCGCATACCTGCGGCAATCGCATTGATACTGCGCAACAAGGGTTTCATCCACGGACTGTCCGCGGGATTCTCGGTATTCATTTCCCGCAGCCGCCGGATCAAAAAAACCTGGATATAGTTTAGCGGCCCCAGATAAGCATCGCGGCGCTGCAAGGATGCGGCCAAGGCCGGATTCTCCGCCAGCAAGCGGTCAGTGTTGGCTATCTCCAGTATCCACTCCACGCAGCGCTGGTGCTCGCCGGCTATCAGGTTGTAAACCCGTTTGCCGGTTTCCGGGTCATTGCACAATTGCGCGTATTCTCGCGCGATGTTCATGTCCGACTTACTCAAAGCCATTTGCGCGTTACTCAGCAGGTTGCGGAAAAACGGCCAGTCCCGATACATTCGCCGCAGGGTTTCCAGGCGCTCCGGCTTGCCGGCGCACCAGCTGGCCAAACTGAAACCGATGCCGTACCAAGCCGGAAACGTCTGCCGCGATTGCGCCCAAGCGAACACCCAGGCAATCGCCCGCACCGAGTTTTTCGAGCGATCCAGTTTTTTGCGGTGCGAAGGCCGCGAACCGATGTTCAAGCCGCCGATTTCGCCGACCGGGCTGGCTTCGTAGAAATAATCCAAAAAGCCGGGCGTGCGTTCGGTCAGGTCGCGGTAGCTTTGTTCGCCGATCCGCGCCAATTCGTCCATGACTGCCAAATCTTCCGCATGATCCGCCGGAACGGCTTGCACCAGGCTGACGCTGGCTTTCAGCAAGCCGGTAACGCCCATGGTTAATTCGTAGACCGCGGTTTCCATATTGTTGTACCGATAAAACAGCACTTCGCCTTGCTCGGTGAATTTGATCTGGCCGCGCACGGTGTCGGGCGGCTGGGCCAGAATCGCTTCGTGAGTCGGGCCGCCGCCGCGACCGACGGTGCCGCCGCGGCCATGGAATAGGCGGCATTTCAAACCGTACCGCTCGCTGATCGCAATAATTTGCCGTTGCGCGCGCGACAAGCCCCAGGCCGAAGCCAGGATGCCGCCGTCTTTGCAGGAGTCCGAATAGCCCAGCATGATTTCCTGGCGGTCATCGCTGACGCGCAACAATTCCCGATAGCACTCGGTATCGAATAGCTGGGTCAGTACCTCGGAGATGCGATTTAAATCGTCGATGGTTTCAAACAAGGGGCTGACGCCGATATGGCAATGCCAATGCCCGCCGATTTTGCCGACCAGGCCGGCTTGCGCCGCCAGCAGCAAGACTTCCAAGACATGACTGGCGGAATGGGTCATGGAAATTACGTATTTACCAAAGCAGTTCGGGCCTATTTCCCGGCGCATTTTCGCCATCACCATAAACAACTCCAGGGTTTCGCGGTTGGCCGGCGTCAGCGCGGCGGCGTCGAATATCAAACCACCCGGTGCGGCAATCGCCTCTGCTAACAATGCTATGCGTTGCGCTTCGTCCAGCGCCAGGTAGTCAATGTTCAATGCGGTTGCCAGAATTTCCGCGACTGCTTCGCTGTGGCGAGTCGATTCTTGCCGCACGTCGAGTTGCATCAAGTGAAAGTCGAACACGTCGGCCAAGCGGATCAGATCGGCTAATTCCAGCTCGGCGATATTGGCGTCGCCGTGGCTGCGCAAGGATGCATCGATCAAGCGCAGATCGTGTAAAAACTCGGCCACGCTGGCATAGGCAAGGCGATTGGCTTGTTCCGCTTGGCCCTGTAACTGTTGTTGCACGCGCTGCAAGGTGGATTGCATGCGATATTTCATCAATATCAGTTTGTGCCGGTAAGGTTCCTGCAGATAGGGCTTTTCCAACTCCGCGACTACCGGGCCTAGCAGGGTGCGGTCGGCGTGCAGGCTGTCGATAAATTCCGGGGCCAAGTCACAAAGTCCATAAGAATGCGACAACTGGCCACGTAATTGATCCAGGCGGGCGAGATATTCCTGCATGATGGTTTGCGCCTGCATGCGTAAGGCCAGCTCGGTGGTCTCCGGTTTTACATTTGGATTGCCGTCGCGGTCGCCGCCTATCCAGGAACCAAAACGCAAAAAGCTGGGGATGCGGATTTGGCTAGCCACGTCGGCGCCGAACACATCGCTAAGTGCGCGTTGTAAGTTCCGGTAAACCAAGGTGGTAGCCTGAAATAGCGACAGTGAAAAATAAAACAAACCAGCGTCGATTTCGTCGGCCACGCCCAGTTTACGGGCCCGCACTTCGTCGGTTTTTAACAGCAATTGAATCTGTGCTTGCAGTTTGTCTAAGGCCTCGCTGCGTTGCTGGCTGCGTAGGCGTGGATCGTCCAAGGCCTCCTGGCTGAGAAAGACATTGCGCAACGCGCTTTTGACTGTGCGGCGTTTGGCTTCGGTGGGGTGAGCGGTCATCACCGGCAAATACAGCATTTCGTCCAATAACACCTGTAATTTATCGGCACTGACGCCTCTGTCGCGTAGTTTAATCAGCGTGTCATGAAACGAGCCGGGCCAATAGCGGCCGGTCTGATTTTGTCGGCGCAAATTTAGGTTATGTGATTCTTCGGCGATATTGAGCAGGCTGAAATAGCCGTTAAACACTCGTACCACTTCGCCTATTTCTTCTGCATCCAGGCCTTCCAGAATCTCCATGAACTGGCGGCGGCGGTTGGCGCTGCCCTCTCGGAGCAAGCTGGCAAACTTGCGTTGCAACTGCGCGACGGCGGTGGCCACCTCCGGTTTGGCTTGGGCGGTGAGCACTTTAGTCAAGATCGAACCGAGCAGGCGTATCGAACTGCGTAATTCTTTGTCGTCGCCGTGAGCATCCGATAAGCGATCACTGAGGATTTGGCTGGCGCCGAGGTTATCCAATTCAAACGCCGACTTGTCATACTCCGCTAATGCGGCTCCGGTACTTGGCGCGATGTCTTCGCTGTGCAGTGCTTTTAGCTTTTGCATGTGCAGTTCTCAGGGTAGGTTAGGGTTGCGTGATAGCCTAGCGCAGCATTTTGATATTGTTAAATAGAATGTTTAGAATTAATTCATCGTAAATTACTATACATTGAGCGCTATGGAACGTATCAACTACCAACATTTGTTTTATTTCTGGAATGTCGCGCGTGAAGAAAGCATCACTCGCGCTTGCGAGAAACTGCATTTGGCGCAACCTACCATCAGCGGCCAATTAGCGGTGCTGGAACAGCAAATTGGCGAAAAACTCTTTTATAAACAAGGCCGTAAACTGGTGCTCACCGACACTGGGCGGGTGGTATTTAATTACGCGGAAGAAATCTTTTCGCTGGGCCGAGAGTTAACTAACACCTTAAAAGGCCGGCCGACCGGCAGGGCTCTGCGTCTGGTGGTGGGCGTGGCGGATGCGTTACCGAAAATGGTGGTTTATCGCTTGCTGGCGCCGGCATTCCGCTTACCAGAGTCGGTGCAGATTCTTTGTTACGAGGACAAAACCGAGCGGCTTTTGAGTGAGATGGTCATGCAAGGGATGGATATAGTCTTGTCCGATGCGCCGCTGACACCAACCAGTGGCGCCAAAGCGTTTAACCATCTGCTGGGCGAATGCGGGGTTACCGTGTTCGGCGCGCCGGCTTTGGCCGCGACCTATAGGCAAAATTTCCCACGCTGCTTGAGCGGCGCACCGTTCCTGCTGCCCACCGCCAACACTTCGCTGCGGCGCTCGCTGGATCAATGGTTCGACGCCGAAAGTATCAGCCCGGCTATCCAGGCCGAAATTGAAGACAGCGCGTTGATCAAAACCTTTGGCAGTGGTGGCGTGGGTTTGTTTGTCGCACCGAGTAATGTCGAAGCCGAAATCCAAAGCCAATACGGCGTGGAAGCCATCGGCCGTATCGACTCGGTGCATGAACGTTTTTACGCCATCACCATGCGCCGCAAACTCAAGCATCCGGCCGTGACCGCGATTTTGGAGAATGCGCGGGATAAGTTGTTTCCGGAATAACAATCCTGAGAAAACTTCATCCGGTGTGGCAGTTGCCACGAAAAACACCAAGCCAGGCTCTACGCCACCGCTGCTCTTAAAATATAAGACAGCATCTTCAGGTCTGGATAAACTATTCCGGGTCCCTGATGGGCACTTGCCGCTGACATGAGCGAATTATCGCCGGCTATGATGTGCCTATTTTTACCGATAACTACAAATGCCTTGCTATCGTTGATCGGATTTTTGCCGTGCGGCCGGCAGGTAGATAAAACGATTGAGCGGGCATCGATCAAACCTTAAATCAATCTCTTGAAAACAAAATTAGCTTTCTTAATTCTTTCCCTATTCTTGGCTTTGGAGTCCGGCGTGAGTGCAAAAGAAACAAACGACAATGTTGAAGCGCAGGTACAGGCCTTATTGGCGCAAATGAGCCTGGAAGAAAAAGTCGGACAGATGACGCAGATCGACTTTAGCGTGGTTTCGGTCGTGAATGGCGAGGTAGCCGACAATCCCATCGATCAGGCCAAACTGGAAGACGCCATTTTGAACCGGCATATCGGTTCGATACTCAACACGCCCACCACGCCGAATAATCAAACCCAGCCCATCGAAAAATGGCGGCGGATGACCCAAGCGATACGCGACGTGGCGGCAAAAAGCCGGCTGAAAATTCCGGTGCTGTACGGTATCGACGCGATTCATGGTGCAACTTACACCGAAAACGCAGTGCTGTTTCCGCAAGCCATCAGCATGGCGGCGACGTTTAATCCCGATTTGGCTTTCAAGGAAGGCGAAGTGACTGCGCGGGAAGCCAAGGCCTCGGGTTTGGATTGGAATTTCATGCCGGTTATGGACATCGGCCGGCAACCGCTGTGGCCGCGCTTGTGGGAAACTTACGGCGAGGACGTGCTTTTGGCGGTGACGATGGGCAGTGCCTATATTCAAGGTCATCAAGGCGATAATTTTGCGGACGCCGACAAAGCGCCAACTTGCTTGAAACATTACGTCGGCTACAGCTATCCCTTGAACGGCAAGGACCGCACCCCGGCCTGGATAGGCGAACGAGCTTTGCGCGAATATTTTCTGCCGGGCTTCGAAGCGGGCGTGAAAGCCGGAGCGCCGACGGTGATGGTCAATTCCGCCGAGGTGGATGGCATTCCCGGCCACGTCAATCATTACTACCTGAACACCATTTTGCGCGTTGAGATGGGTTTTAAAGGCTTTACCGTGTCCGATTGGGCCGACATCAGCCGCTTGTATACCCGCGATAAATTGGCATCCTCGCCGCGCGAAGCGGTAAAAATGGCGGTGATGGCCGGCATCGATATGAGCATGGTGCCGTTCGATTATTCGTTTTACGACTTATTGCTGGATTTAGCCAAAACCGGCGAAGTGCCGATGACCCGTATCGACGAAGCGGTGTCGCGTATTTTGCGGGTGAAATATCAAAGCGGTTTGTTTGACAGGCACGAGCCTGAGCTGGCCGTAAAAGGTAACTTTGTCACTGAGGATGCGGTGGCCGCTAACCGGCAAGCGGCGCGGGAAGCGATCATTCTGGCGAAAAATGACCAACATATTCTGCCCTTGAGCAAGCAGGCCAGCATCTTGGTCACCGGGCCGACCGCGAACTTGTTGAGCGTGATGAACGGCGGTTGGACGATTACCTGGCAGGGCGCCGCAGAGCATTTATATCCCAAAGACAAGCCCACTTTGATACAAGCCATTCAGCAGAAAACCACGGGCAAAGTGACGTACGTGGGCGGCAAAAATTTCAGCGACGAAATCAATATCGAGCAGGCGGTGACTCAAGCCAGGCAGCACGATGTGGTGATTTTGGCGCTGGGCGAAAAAACCTACACCGAAACCGAAGGCAATATCGAATCCCTGCATTTGGACCCGGTACAGTTGCAACTGGCTAGAGCGATTTTCGAAATCGGCAAGCCGGTGGTTTTAGTCACGTTCGGCGGCCGGCCGCGCATCATCACCGAAATTGCCAACAAGGCGCAGGCGGTGGTGTTGGGCTTTTTGCCGGGCATGGAAGGCGGGGCAGCGATGGCCGATATTTTGTTCGGCGACACCAATCCCAGCGGCAAGTTGCCGATTTCCTATCCGCGCGATGTTAGCGATATTGTGATGTACGATCACAAGCCGATAGAGGCTTTTGAGAGCAATCAGTATCGGCCTTTGTATCCATTTGGTCACGGTTTGAGTTACACCACCTTCCAGACCAGCGGCCTGCGTCTGAGCAAAGACAATATTGCCATGGGCGAGAATATCGACGTGACGGTTAAGGTGAAAAATACCGGCACGCTGACCGGCAAGGAGACCGTGATGGTTTACCTGCACGATGTCGCGGCCTCGGTTTCGCGGCCGGTGAAACAGCTAAAGGCGTTTAAAAAAGTTGAGTTAAAACCCGGCGCGGAGCAGACCTTGCAATTTAGCTTAACGCCGCAGGATATGTCTTTTATCGGCGTGGATATGCGGCGCATTGTCGAACCGGGCGAGTTTGAGGTGATGGTCGGTAACGAGATCGCACGTTTCCAGGTCCTCAAACCCTAAATCAATATGCAGGATTCACTCATGCCGGATCGACAAAACCTTGATAGACCCTCGCATGCAGGCTCGCTGACGGTTCTGACTTCGCTATTTTTTATTTGGGGATTTATCACCTGTCTTAACGACATCCTGATCCCGCATTTGAAGGCGGTGTTTACGCTGAGTTACACCCAGGCGATGCTGATCCAGTTTTGTTTCTTTACCGCTTACTTTCTGATGTCGGTGCCCAGCGGCTATCTGGTGGAAAAAATCGATTACAAGGGCGGCATCATCGTCGGTTTGGCGATTGCCGGTGGCGGTTGTTTGCTGTTTTATCCGGCGGCTGGCTTGCATTCTTATCCTTTGTTTTTGGCGGCGTTTTTTGTGTTGGCGTCCGGGATTACCTTGCTACAGGTTTCCGCCAATCCTTACGTGACGGTGTTGGGCGATCCGCACACTGCGTCCAGTCGTTTAACCTTGACGCAGGCGTTTAACTCCTTGGGTACCACGCTGGCGCCGTATTTTGGCGCATTGTTTATTTTGTCGAATGCGGTGAAAAGCGCCGAGGAAATAAAGCTGCTCGACGCCGAGCAATTGTCTGCGTATCAGGCCGCGGAAGCGGCGGCGGTGCAGAATCCGTATTTATGTCTCGCGGCAGTCTTGTTTTTCATGGCGGCAGTGTTTGCGATGTTGAAGTTGCCTAAGATTAACCAGCAAGCCGAGGCAACCGGCCCAAATGCAGTGGATGGCAGCGCCTGGCAATATTCGCACCTGGTATTGGGCGCCGTGGCGATTTTTGTGTACGTCGGCGGTGAAGTGTCGATTGGCAGCTTTCTGGTTAACTTTCTCGGCGAGCCGCATATAGCCGGTTTGGCTGAGCAAGAGGCCGGCAAATACGTGTCGTTTTATTGGGGCGGGGCGATGGTCGGCCGGTTTATTGGGTCGGCGGTGATGCAGAAAATCCATCCCGGCAAAGTGTTGGCCTTTAACGCCTTGGCGGCGGCTGGTTTGGTGTTGGCGACGATGTTGGGCAGCGGCATACTGGCTATGGTTACCATCCTGGCGGTAGGTTTGTGCAATTCCATCATGTTTCCCACCATCTTTTCGCTGGCTTTGACCGGCTTGGGCAGGCATACCGGCCAAGGCTCCGGCATACTCTGCGCCGCCATCGTCGGTGGGGCTATTTTACCTTTGCTGCAAGGGGCGTTTGCGGATCGTATTGGCATTCAGCAGGCTTTTTTCATCCCTTTACTCTGTTATTTATATATCGCCTATTACGGTTACCGCTGTCGCCGCTTGTAGATAAAACCGGCCTTTAACCTTTCAAGAATTTTGCCCGATTCGGCGATTGCATGATCAAATTCGGGATAGCTGATAAAGGCAATTCGCCGTCGGTGCCGCCCAGTTTTACTGCTTCCTTGGGCATGCCGTAGACCACGCAACTGGCTTCGTCTTGGGCCACGCAAAGTGCGCCGGTATCGTGTAATTCTTTCATTCCATGGGCGCCGTCGTCGCCCATGCCGGTCATGATTATGCCCAGTACGTTTTTGCCGGCAGCTTGCGCGGCCGAGCGGAACAACACATCCACCGATGGCCGATGGCGGCTTACCAAGGGGCCATCCTTGATTTCCACCCGGTATTGGGCGCCGCTGCGGCGCAACAGCATGTGTTTGCCGCCGGGCGCGATCAAAGCCAGGCCGGGAATGACCCGGTCGTTTTGCTCGGCCTCTTTAACTGTAATTTGGCACAGGCTGTCCAGCCGTTTGGCAAATGCGGCGGTAAATGCCTCCGGCATGTGCTGCACAATGACGATTCCCGGCGTGGTACGGGGTAATCGCGTCAATACGTATTCCAGAGCCTGGGTGCCGCCGGTTGATGTGCCAATGGCGACGACGCGATCGGTGGTTTCCGTCATCGAGATCAGGCTGGTCGGGGAAATGACGGCGTCGGCGGTTAATTTCGGGCTGCCATCCAGAGGTTTGCCGCTTGGGATAGCCGATTTTTTTAGTCTGGCATGCGCAGCACCTTTAATCGCATCCGCCAGCAGGGTTTTCGAATCTTGCAAAAAGCCCTTCAGGTTGACGGTCGGTTTGGTGATGATGTCGACGGCACCGGCACTCATGGCCTGCATCGTCACTTCCGCGCCTTTTGCCGTGAGCGTCGAACAGATCACGACCGGCGTGGGATGTTCGTGCATTAGCTTCTTCAGGAAGGTGATGCCGTCCATGCGTGGCATTTCGATGTCCAGGATGATGACATCCGGCCAGTCTTTTTCCATGCGGGTCAGGGCAAAGATGGGATCCGGCGCGGCACCGATCACTTTGACGCCAGGCAGGCTATCGAGCAATCCGGTTAATACCTGCCGGACCACGGCGGAGTCGTCGACAATAAATACTTTTGTGTCTGTCATAGTGTTGCCTGTTAATGGTCTTGGATGATTTACCAGAATTCGGCACTGCTTCTGGATTTTTCATGTTCGTCGATATTTTTCTTCCAGTAGCGGCGCTCTTCATTTTCAAGAGACAGTTGCTGATTGTGGTCGATTTTTTTGATAAACACCGAATAATCAGTACCGACGAAATGGACGTTTCTGCCGATATTGCCGCCTAGACAGGCACTAAGCATAGGAATGTTTTCTTTTTTTAAAAACTCTTTGATGAATAAAACATTCACGTCGCCCACGGTTTCCTTGCGGTTTTTGTCCTCTCGCAGTTTTAATACGTTGCCGCCGCCGAAGCATTTGGCTTGTAGATTGAGCCGGTTGGCACCCAGTTTCATCATTTCGTTGATCAGCAATTCCATCGCATAAATGCCGTAACGGCCCTCTTCGGATTCGATGATAGGCATGTTTTTGGAGTAGGAACGATAAGCCAGCAAAAAATGATTCATACCAAATACCCGATTGATCGGGTCGTATAGGCAGGCAGCCACGCACGAGCCCAATAGTGTTGAAATGACTTCCGGCTGGCGGGAGGCATAGAATTCGCCCGGATCGATGACGATACGCTGGGTATCTCGGAAGGGCAGGATTTTCATGGTTTCCGGTAGATAGAAGGCTTCAGCATTTGTAACTGTTCGGTGACCCGGTGCAGGCTTTCCGAATGACTGATGATGAAATGTCCGCCAGGCTTCAGCGCGGTAATCAGTCGTTCGACGACCTGCTTTTTGGTGTCTTGGTCAAAATAGATTAGAACATTACGCAGAAAAATTACGTCGAACCTCCCCAATGTATGCGGCAGTGAACTCATCAAATTAACCTGGTCAAATTTGACGCGGCTGCGTAGTTTGTTGTCCACGCGAAAAAAACCTTCCTGGCTGCGCACGCCGCGTAAACAATATTTTTCTAACAGGCGCTTATCCATATGATCCAGTCTATCCAGTGGGTAGACGCCATGGCGGGCAACTTCCAGCACTCGCGTGCTCAAATCGGAGCCGAAAATCTCCCAGTTGCGCGTGCCTAGGTTCTCCGCTAATACCATTGCTAGAGTATAGGCTTCTTCTCCTGTCGAACTAGCCGCGCTCCAAACCCTAAAATGCTCGCCGCGCCAGATTTTAAGAATGTGCTGTTGAAAAAATTCGAAATGCTTAGGTTCCCGAAAAAAATACGTTTCATTGGTGGTCAGAATGTCGACCAGCGTTTGAAATTCATGGGGGTAATCGGGACTGGTAGCCAATTGGTAGTATTCGCCGTAATGTTCTAGCTGGTAATAGTCCAGCCTTTTGGCTAGCCGGCTGGCTACCATGACTTTCTTTTCCGGTGTCAGAGCGATGCCGGCATGGTCGTAAATCAAACGTCTGAAGCGTTCGAATTCTTCGGTTGTGATCGGGGCAATAGTAATAAAACCGTCTCCGTTAGTAAGGATATGCGACGTAATTATGTCAGTAAATAATTACAGGAAGTGCTGAGAACTTAACATTAACGAAAAACCTAAGATGGTAGTGGGTTGAATGCAAATTTAAAACTCTCTACTATCTTTAACATACCCAAAACCCAGACGGAATTCCCATGCTTCGAAAACCTTATCCTGTAGCCAAGAGCCCCGGTCCACTTGGTTTTTATCTGTTGACGGTTGGGTTGGGAGTGACTGGTGGATTGTTGGCCTGCGTGCAAACCGGTTTCAGTTTGATCAGCTTGGGAGCTACCGCCGCGCTTGGTTTTGCCGGCGTCCTGATTGGGTCTGCTTTGTACAATAAACAGCAAACCGCTCTGAATGAAGCTAATAACGCCTGGCGTGGCGACGAAGATTTAAAACTGCAAGAGCTTGAAGCATACGCCATCGAGCTGGAGCGGTTGTTTCTGCAAGTAGTGCCCATTTTGCTCAGACAAGTACAAACATCCAGAACGCATACCGAACAGGAAATCACCGTCCTGACCAGCCGTTTCGCCGCTATGGTTAATCAATTGGAGAGACTGATTTCCGGCGGTGCGCAGAATCGTCAAGGTCGTAGCGTGGATGTGTTATTCGGCGAAACCCGGGATGCTTTGACGGCGGTGTTAAAAGTTTTAAGTGAAATCCAGGACGTTGAGCATGCGGTAGTCGACGAGGTTCGTAAATTGTCCGCACATACCGGTCAACTGGACACGATGGCGCAGGAAGTGCGCAAGGTCGCTGAGCAAATCAATTTACTGGCTCTAAATGCGGCTATCGAAGCCGCTCGCGCAGGCGAAAATGGCCGGGGTTTTGCGGTTGTAGCCGACGAAGTCCGTAAACTGGCCGGATTTTCGTCTTCCACCGGGGAAAAAATCAGCCACGCCATTGCCGATATCAACAAAGCCATGGCCTCGACGTTGAAAATGTCCGAGGCATCCGGCTCTTCCGATGACAAAGCGATCCGAGATGCCGAACACGCCATCCGCACCGCTCTGGACGATTTGCGGGTGGCTTTGGATATGTTCAGAAACGATGCGGATCAGTTACGCGGCAACAGCGCGCAAATTCGCGACGAGATTTTCTCGGTGTTGACGGCGTTCCAGTTTCAGGATCGGGTCAGCCAAATGCTGTCGCATGTCGAACATAATCTAAACAGCCTGCAAACTGCGGTAGATGCCACGCGCAGCAGCGGCGAGCGCCAAGCAAATAGCTTGGATGTCGGCGCCACATTGTCGAGAATGGAGCTTAGTTACACGATGCCGGAAGAGTTGTTGAATCACTCTTCAAGTGCGGCGGTCAGTCACCAAAGCACTTCCGCCAACGATGAGATTACATTTTTCTAAATTTGATGAAGGATTGACTAATGGCTAAAACCATCATGATTGTTGATGACTCGGCATCCATTCGACAGGTTGTCGGCATTGCCCTAAAGGGTGCCGGCTACGATGTGATTGAGGCCTGCGACGGCAGGGATGCACTGAGTAAATTAACCGGACAAAAAATCAATTTGATCATTACCGATGTGAATATGCCGAATATGGATGGCATAACCTTTGTGACGGAAGCCAAAAAACTCCCGGCATACAAATTCACCCCGATGATGATGCTGACTACCGAAGCCGCCGACGATAAAAAACAGGCTGGCAAGGCCGCCGGCGCGAAAGCCTGGCTGACCAAACCGTTTCAAGCCCCCACTTTACTCGACGCGGTGTCCAAATTGGTGTTGCCTTAAAAACAACCCCATTGCACAAGGGGAGAAAACCTTGGCTATCCACCTAAAACAACAAAAAAAGGGTGTCACCCATCTAGCCATTCAGGGTGAATTGACCATCTACTCGGTGCTGGAACACAAACAAGCACTATCCCCGTATCTAAGCTCGGCTAAAGACGTGCAAATCGATCTTGCCGATGTCACTGAAATCGATAGCGCCGGTGTGCAACTGCTGATGTTTCTGAAGCAGGAAGCCGTCAGCCGCGATATCCGCTTTAGTCTTATTCAGCATAGCGAGGCGGTCGTTGAAGTGCTGGAACTGCTCAACCTGAGTAAGCATTTCGGCGACCCTATCGTAATCTCCGCAGATTGGAAAACATCATGAGCGAATTAGATGCGGCCTTAACGGTTTTCGCCCAAGAGGCTGAAGAGTTGTTAACTGATATGGAAGACGCTTTGTTGTCTCTGGAGAGTAAACCGGACGATAGCGAAACCATCAACAGTTTATTCAGGGCCATGCATACCATCAAAGGCTCTTCCGGATTGTTTGGTTTTAACGCCATTGTCGGCTTTACCCATGAAGCGGAGTCGGTCCTGGATAAAGTGCGTAACGGCGAACGCGGCATCGACGCGGAATTGATTTCTGTCTTGTTGGACAGCAAGGATCACACTGCTAAATTGATCGAACATTGTTTGACGCAGAAAGACTCCGAGTTACCGGCAAGCTTGGCGGCGGATGGAGAACGTTTGATTCGGCAATTGACCGGACGGCAAACGACCGACATGCAGCAAAGCGACGATAGCGTCCAGCTGGAAATTGAAGGCGGCGGTGAAATATCGGTGGACGATAACTGGCTAATTTCTCTAGAGTTTCAGAAAGATGCCTTCAGAAACGGCATGGACCCCTTGTCGTTTATTCGCTATCTGCGCACCTTGGGTGAGATTAAACAAATTCTTACTGTAGCCCCGGAAATGCCGGTCGGTGACGACATGGACCCGGAAAGCTGCTATTTGCATTTCAAAATTGCTTTTCAGAGCGATGCGAATAAACAGACGATAGAGGCGGTGTTTGATTTTGCCTCGGACGATTGCGATATCAAAATTTTGCCGCCTAATTCCAAGCTGGAGGAATATTTAAATCTGTTGAATGCCCAGGATGACAATCATGTCAACCGCTTGGGCGATATGTTGGTGCAGGTTGGGGCGCTGACTCAAAATGATGTCAACCATGCTTTGCAACGTCAGCAGGCCAATATTGATTCCGAACTGGTTATCGTCCCCGGCAAACCCTTGGGAGAGATACTGGTCGAGCAACATGTCGTACAGCAGCCATTAGTCGATCAAGCGCTGAAAAAACAGGAACAGACCAAACAAAAACTGGCAAGCGAAGCCAATTACATCCGGGTCGATGCTACCAAACTGGGCCATTTGATCAATTTGGTCGGTGAGCTGGTGATTTCCAGTGCGGCGATGAATTTGATCGTTGAGCGGCATGGCCTCAGCGATGCCGGCGACGTGGCCGCCAGCATGAATGCCTTAGTCGGCAGTATTCGCGATACCGCATTGGAATTGCGCATGGTGCAAATCGGCGAAACCTTTTCCCGGTTTAAACGGGTGGTGCGCGACGTTAGTAAAGAATTGAATAAAGACATCGAACTTTTTATCAGCGGCGGCGAAACCGAGTTGGATAAAACGGTCGTCGAAAAAATCAACGATCCGTTAACGCATTTGATCCGCAACGCCCTCGATCACGGCATTGAAAGTCCCGAGCAGCGGCTCGCCGTAGGTAAGCCGGCACAAGGTACCGTGCAACTCAATGCCTACCACGAATCCGGGCATATCGTGATTCAAATCGCCGATGACGGCGCTGGTTTAAATAGCGACAGAATACTCGCCAAAGCATTAGCTAACGGTTTGATTAAACCCGATCACGATTTGTCCCAACAAGACATTCACAATCTGATATTCGCCGCCGGACTTAGCACCAAGGATCAAGCCACCAATTTATCCGGGCGCGGTGTCGGCATGGATGTGGTGAAAAAAAATATCGAAGCCTTACGCGGCTCCGTCGAGATAGACAGCGTAGAAGGCGAGGGCACCACCATTTCCATACGCTTACCGCTGACCCTGGCAATTATCGATGGTTTTATGGTCGGCACCGGTCAGGACCGCTACATCATCCCGTTGAGTATGGTGGACGAATGCATCGAGATGAACGCCAACGAATGCGAGATTGATGAATTACAGCATTACATTAATTTACGCGGCCAGGTTTTACCGTATTTGCGTTTAGCGGATTACTTTCGGAACGGTTCCCATGACACCACTAGGAAGCGCGAGAGCGTGGTGGTGGTCAAATTCGGGCAAAGCAAAGCCGGGTTTGTTGTCGATGAATTGCATGGCGAGCATCAAACTGTCATCAAGCCTTTGGGCAGGGTTTTCGAAAAACTTAAAGGTATTACCGGCGCTACGGTGTTGGGCGACGGTAATGTAGCTTTAATTTTAGATGTGCAGGGTCTGATTGACTCGGCAACCAGTTTTAAGCACCGAAAAGTGCCAATGTATGAACAGTGAACTGTCCCCTTTAAGACCGTAGATTCTATTTTTGCCAGTGAAAGGCTGCACTTTTGTCGGGAGAATTCCCCGTTACTTGAAGGCACTCTGTTCCGGCTTTAATTTATAAGGAATAAGAAAATGAAAATGACCGTGGTAAGAAAAATGATTTTACTGGTCGTGGTGGCCATTATTGGTTTGGCGGCTGTCGCCTGGATAGGCCAACGCAGTATGACCAGTGTCTATGAAAAAACAAATTTTGCAAATTTGAAGACCGTACCGGCGCTCTCGGCCCTCGGTGATGCCGGCCAGCGACTGGGACGTTTGCGGGTTCGGGTCTATCGGCATGTATTGACCGAGGATATTGCTGAAAAGGCAAAAGTCGAAGCAACGATCAAGGATGCGCAGGATGGTATTGAGAAGGCGTTTGCACTGGTGGAAAAAACGGTCGACGAGGGCAAAGACCGCAAGTTGTTCGAGGAAATGACAAAAACCTATAAGGAGTATGGGTTGTCTATCGATAAAATTATCGAGGTCTCTCGAAAAAATAATGATGCCGATAGTCGAGCGGCGCTGACAGCGGGTGCGCCAATCGCTGAGGAGTTCAACAGCAAAATCGATAGTTTCCAAGAATATGTCATTGAAGAGGGCAAAAAGTCTGCTGACGAAGCGGCGGCTGAAAAGGAAAGCGCAACCTTTATAGTGAATGTGATCAGTGCATCGATCTTGATATTCACGGGGATTCTGGGCTGGGTAATTACTCGTGGCATTATTCTGCCCTTGAATGAACTGCAACGGGTAGTGGACGCACTGGCGCAAGGAGAATTTAGTACCGCCATTAATATCAATCGTGAAGACGAAATCGGCGTGGTTGCCAACGCCTTGAAAGATATGCGCGGGCATTTGGTCAGAGTGGTGCAGGAAGTGCGTTCCAATTCAGAGGCCTTGTTGAGCGCATCGCAGCAAGTTAGTGCCACGGCGCAATCGATGAGTCAAATGGCCACCGAGCAAGCAGCAAGCGTGGAAGAAACGACTTCGTCGATTGAACAACTTAATTCGTCGGTACAACAAAATACCGAAAATGCCCACATCACCGAACAAATGGCCACCAAATCTGCCAGCGAAGCCCGCGATGGCGGTAATGCCGTGAACGAAACGGTAACGGCCATGAAACACATCGCCAAAAAAATTGGTTTAATCGAAGACATTGCTTACAAAACAAACCTGCTATCGTTAAACGCCGCCATCGAGGCCGCGTCCGCCGGTGAGCACGGAAAAGGTTTTGCGGTGGTAGCGGCAGAAGTGCGTAAGTTGGCGGAAAGTAGTCGGGTCACCGCCGAAGAGATCAATGAATTGGCCACTAATAGCGTGGCGATAGCTGAGAAAGCCGGTGGTTTGATCAGCGCAGTGGTGCCTAATATCGCTAAAACCGCCGATTTGGTTCAAGAAATTAATGCCGCGTCGATCGAACAATCCAGTGGCATCAATCAGATCAACGAAGCCATGCGCCAATTGGATAAGGCTACCCAGCAAAACGCCGCCAGTTCAGAAGAATTAGCAGCGACCTCAGAAGAATTAAATGGCCAAGCGACCCAACTGCAGCACGCCGTGGCCTTCTTTAAATTGGAGGAGGACAAAAGAGCGCAAAATTACAGATCGACTCCGCCTGCACCTCGCCCAAATAGAGGTCCGGTAAGTCCCAGCTATGCTGCTAAGCCTGCGGCTCCGGCTTTAGCGGATGGGTCGATTAATTTTAACGACAAAGACTTTGAGCGCTTTTAATCTCTGGAGAACAGACCATGAGTAATCTGATTCGGAGAGAAACCGGCCAGGCAGTGGCGGTTCAGGAGCAGGTAGGCCAATACCTGACTTTTTTAGTGGGGACAGAAAGTTTTGCCGTCAGCATTCTGGATGTGAAGGAAATTATCGAAATTGCCAACGTGACCCGGGTGCCGTTGACGCCGGACTATATTCACGGCGTGATCAATTTGCGCGGCAGCGTGGTGCCGGTAATCGATTTATCGGCACGATTAAGCCGGCATTGCTCGGAAGTGAGCAAGCGCAGTTGTATTGTGTTGGTGGCGGTTGAAGCGGGCGAGGGTTCGCAACTGATCGGCATGTTGGTGGACGAAGTCCGGGAGATTTTGGAAATTCCGCCCGCCAATATCCAGCCGGCACCGGATTTCGGTACCGATATTCGTACCGATTTTATTCAAGCCATGGCCCGTGTCGACGACGTATTTATTATACTTTTGGCGATTAGCCGGGTACTGTCGTTGGACGAGCTATCGTTACTAAACGACTTGGCGCAATCTCAAGACCATCTGCTCGCAAATGCGGACTAGGTTTTGATCTGGGAGCTATGCTGGAAGAATTTTCCGGCATTCTCCCAGCAGCTTGTCTTCTTCACGGCTAGGTAGCAGCACTCGTTGCTATCCTGTTGGATGATCTGCCGCTATTTCTGGGTTTTTAAATAAGTATTAATGGCAGCATCTTCCTCTGCCATATGAGTAATCCAGTCGCGCATGAAGCCGGACACGTCTATTTCCTGTCGTTTTTGCTGATGGATTCCCTGACTAAACGCGATCAGTTTCTCCAGCATCACATTATGCGTCTGCACATGATGTTGATATTCCGGATAGTCGTGCTGTTTCATAAAGGCTTCTTCAGCTTGAAAATGCTCTCTAACGTGTTGATAAAGCAACATAATATTTTCGGCTAGCGCTTGCGTATCTTTCGAGCTCACCAATTGGTTTGCCAGATCGAAAATCTCTCTGTGCTGTTGGTCAACGGCTTCGTTTCCGAGCAAATATTGATTTTCCCAAACGAATTCGTTCATGTTATTTCCGTCATCTTTTTGTTATTGCATCTTAAAAAAGCCAACTTCTCGCATGAGCGTTTGGCTTTGATCGTTTAATTCTTCAGCAGTGGCGGCCAATTGCTCTGAAGCTGCCGCGTTATGCTGAATGGCCGTATCCAATTGTCCTACCGCTTGACTGATTTGCCGGACGCCGGCAGCCTGTTCGTCGGATGCGATGGCTATTTCCTGTACGAGCGTAGCGGTTTTTTGAATGCTGGGCAGCATTTGGCTGAAGATACGGCCGGCGTTTAGGGCGATGTCCAGGCCGGTATTGGCTAGTTCGCCGATTTCGTTGGCGGTATCCTGGCTGCGGGTTGCCAACTTTTGCACCTCGGTCGCTACCACCGAGAAACCGGCGCCGTGTTCGCCCGCTTTGGCGGCGACGATCGAAGCGTTTAATGACAGCAAGTTGGTTTGGTAGGCAATCGCTTCGATTAGGCCGATTTTTTCGGCGATTTTGTTCATCGCCTCCACGGTGTCTCTGATCGCTTGTTCACCGCTTTGCGCCGATTCGGCGGCGGTAAGCGCTATTTTTTCCGTAGTCTGGGCATTCTCGTGGTTGTGTTCCACCGACCCGGTCAATTGTTCCAGTGCGGCGCTGGTTTGTTCGATACTGGCCGCTTGTTCGCAGCTGCTTTGACTGAGTGTTTGCGCGGCATTATTGACTTCAGTAGAGGCTTGAGCGATTTGCGCCGAACAGCTGCCGATAGTGCCGATTACATCGGCCAGACGTTTTTGCATGGTCAACATTGCGGCAAAAATGCCGACATGTTGCTCCGCTTGCGGCATGCCGCGCCGTTCCAGTTTCCCGGCGGCGATATTGACCGCCAGATTATTGACCTGCCACGGTTCTCCGCCCAACTGAGCGGCTATGTCCTTACGCAGTATCCAAAATAGCGAAAAAGACAACCCCGCTACCACAATAATAAACACGCCGTTGAACAACAATCGGCGACTGGCGCTGTTTTCAATCGCCTTGGACGAGTCTATGGTGTCTTTGGCGATATAGTTTTCCACGTCTTTCAACAGATTGATCTTGCCGGTTTGCATGGCAAACCAGTGGGCCGGGTCTACCCCAAAACCGCCTTTATCGGCATTGCTCAGAGCTTTGCTGCGCATCGCCGCCGTTTCGTCAATAAACTGTCCGCGCAACGTGTGTTGTAAAAAATCCAGGTACTGCTGGGGGGCGACAGAGGCGAAAATATCCAGATAAGTATTCTGAAAAGCGATCAGGGTCACCAGTTTTTCATACATGCCGGGGCCAAAAGCGTCCTTGGCAAAAGTGTTCGCCAACACGGCCCGCTCCACGCCCGCTTGCTCCTTGCCTTTCAGAAAATTGGCATAGGCATCCAGCTTGTGATTGATTTCTACATTGGTGCTCAATTGCGGCAACTGGGCGATGATGGCCAGATAGGCGGCATTTAGATTGGAATAGTAATTGATGGTAACTTCGCCGCTGGCGCTTAAAGCGGTGACCGACTGGCGAGTCTCGTCGAGTTGGTCGATTTGCCGGTCTACCGCAGCCAAACCAGCCGCCAGATTGGTGGCGGCGGCTTTGGTGTCGAATGCTTTGAGAAAAGCATTCAGTTGTTTCAGTTTTTCGTCGGTGGCTAAGCGTTGTTGCTCCAGTTCTTGTTTAAATTTCTGGCCGCCACTACCCAAATGCCCGACCGACAAGCCGCGTTCTTTTTGTAATTCATGCACCAGATCGCTGGCGTACACGGAAAAGTTGGCTAAGGAGATAATCTTTGCCGCTGACTGCATCTCCACAATATGGGTGTAGACCACGAAGGAGGCCATTAGCAGTAAGCCTGCTAAGGGTATCAGCGATAGGGCCGCTATTTTGTGGCTGAATTTAACGGTTTTCAGGTCAAGCATGTCCACTCCCGGCGACTATTCATATGCTCAAGCATAGTCCAGGGTGCTTATACCTGCTACGTGTAAGGTTGAAGGAAACGGGCCGATTGCATTGCAAAAAATTCGAACAATCGACCCAATTTGCCTAGCGATATTTAGAACAAACCGCTGATCACGCCGTCGTCGCTAATATCGATACGCTCGGCGGCCGGTACTTTGGGTAAGCCGGGCATCGTCATCATGTCACCGGCAATCGCCACGATGAAGCCGGCGCCGTTAGCCAGACGTACTTCATTGATTTCCACCGTATGGTCGGACGGCGCGCCCTTGGCATTGGGGTTGGTGGAAAACGACATTTGGGTTTTCGCCATGCAGACCGGGAAATGACCGTAGTTGGCTTGCAGCGCCTTCAACTCGGCGCGAATTTTCGGGCTGGCGCTGATGTTTGCCGCGCCGTATAGCTTGGTGGCGATGGCTTCGATCTTATTCCACAGCGGCAGTTCGCTGTCGTAAACGTAGCTAAAGCCGGGTTCGCGATGATCGACGATGTTCAGTATCTCCTGAGCCAGCTGTTCCGCGCCGGCACCTCCGTGGGCCCAGTGCTTGGCGACTACGCATTTCACGCCCAACGCTTCGCATTTCTGCTGCAACAAGGCAATTTCGGCGTCGGTGTCGAAGGTGAAATGATTGATACTGACCACGCAGGGCAGGCCGTAATGCTGGGTAATGTTATGCAGATGGCGCTCCAGATTGGCAAAACCTTGTTCCAGTGCCGCCAGGTTTTCCTGGTTCAAATCGTCTTTAGCCACGCCGCCGTGGAATTTCAAAGCGCGTACCGTGGCGACCAATACCACCGCCGAGGGCTTTAAACCCGACATCCGGCATTTGATGTCCAGAAATTTTTCCGCGCCCAAGTCGGCACCAAAGCCGGCTTCGGTGACCGCATAATCGGCCAGCTTCAACGCGGTTTTGGTGGCGGTGACGGTGTTGCAACCGTGGGCGATGTTGGCAAACGGGCCACCATGAATAATCGCCAGATTGTTTTCCAGGGTTTGTACCAGGTTAGGTTTGATCGCATCTTTTAAGATCGCCGCCATCGCACCGTGGGCTTTCAGATCGCTGGCATAAACCGGCGTGACTTTATCGGATTTGTAGCCGATGACGATGCGGCCCAAGCGCTCCTTCAAGTCGGCGCGGCTGGTGGCCAGGCAGAGGATGGCCATCACTTCCGATGCGACGACGATGTCGAAGCCGTCTTCGCGCAAATAGCCGTTGGCCGGCCCGCCTTGGCCTATGGTGATTTTGCGCAACGCCCGGTCGTTCATGTCGATTACCCGCTTCCATTGGATGCGGCGCGGGTCGATGTCCAGTTTGTTGCCGTGATTGATATGGTTATCAATCAACGCCGACAATAAATTGTGCGCCACACCGATGGCGTGAAAGTCGCCGGTAAAATGCAGATTGATGTCTTCCATCGGCACTACTTGCGAGTAACCGCCGCCGGCCGCGCCGCCTTTTACACCGAAGCAAGGGCCCAGCGAAGGTTCGCGCAGGCAGATAATGGTTTTTTTACCCAACCTGTTCAAGGCATCGCCTAGACCTACCGTGGTGGTGGTTTTACCTTCGCCGGCCGGGGTGGGGCTGATGGCGGTGACTAAAATCAGTTTGCCGTCGGTTTTATCGGTCAGGCTGTTGACATATTCCAGGGAAATCTTGGCTTTGTAATGACCGTAAGGGTCCAGATGTGCGGCGGGAATGCCGAATTTTTCGCCGGCCAAATCAATAATTGGGCGCATGCTTGCCTGTTGGGCAATTTCAATGTCAGACATGGTAGTTCCTAAATACTCTGAGAAATGTGGCAATAAAGCAGAGCAGCCGGCGGCTGCGATGGGCGGATATTGTAGAGTTCTAAGGCTGGGGCAGCCAGAAATTTAATGGGGAAAAGCCGGCAAGGCTTTATGGGTAAGGCGCTGCCGGCTTTTCGGCGACTGAGGTCGTCGCGCCGGACAACCTATCGCAATAGCGGGTAACGCGGTTTAGTAAGTAATGACTTCGCTGCCTTTACCGACCAACACCACATCCGCGTCGCGGATCGCAAACAGACCGTTGGTGATCACGCCGGGGATATTGTTGATGGTTTTTTCCAACTCGATAGGGTCCAGGATGCTCAAATTATGCACGTCCAGAATCTCGCAACCGTTGTCGGTGATGTAGCTGGCGCCGGTATCTTTGTTCATGCGCAATTCTGGTTGGCCGCCCAGTTTAGCCAATTGGCGAGCCACGAAGCTGCGCGACAAAGGTAATACTTCCACCGGTAACGGAAACTTGCCCATCACGTCCACGCATTTGCTTTCGTCAACGATACAGACAAATTTCTTGCTGGCGCCGGCGATGATTTTCTCGCGGGTCAGTGCGCCGCCGCCGCCTTTCAGCATTTTTTTATGCGGGGTGACTTCGTCGGCACCGTCCACATAAATATCCAGATCGCCGGATTGGTTCAGGTCGATGACGCGAATGCCAATGGATTGCAAATGTTCGGTGGTTTTCGCCGAGCTGGATACCGCGCCTTCGATGTCTCTTTTGAAATCGCAGTCGGCCAGCAAGTTGATCAAATGCGTGACGGTCGAGCCGGTACCCATGCCAATGATGGGCACGTTTTTCAAATATTGCAGGGCAGCCTGGGCGACTTGTTTTTTTAATTCGTCTTGGGTCATGGTGATGGTCCTGATGGATTGCTCTTATAAATCTGACACGGCGTTTAACCCGTCATTGTGTGGGATAATAACCGATTGACGCTGATCTCTCAGCAGTTTTTACGCCTAACCGGCTCCAGGCAGCTTCGCCTCCACAGCCCCAGAACCCAAGTATGGACGGCAAGTGCGCCAGCAGTTGCCGAGGACAATAATGCAAAAATATATAGAAAAGATATTGCGGGCAAAAGTCTACGACGTTGCCGAGGAAACCCCACTGGATTTTGCCGCTACGCTGTCGGAGAAAATCAACAACAAGGTTTATCTGAAACGCGAAGATTTACAGCCGGTATTCTCGTTTAAATTGCGCGGTGCCTATAACAAAATCGCCTCGCTGACATCCGAACAAACCGCGCACGGCGTCATCGCCGCGTCGGCCGGCAATCACGCCCAAGGCGTGGCATTGGCGGCCAAGAAATTGGGGATTAAAGCTCTGATTGTGATGCCGAAAACCACGCCGGAAATCAAGATCAAGTCGGTCAAGGCACGCGGCGCGAAAATCGTGCTGCATGGCGATTCCTACGACGATGCTTATGCCCATGCCATGGAATTGGTCGCCGAGAAAGGCATGACGTTTATCCATCCTTACGACGATCCGGAAGTGATAGCCGGGCAAGGCACTGTTGGCATGGAAATCCTGCGCCAACACAACGGCGATATTCACGCGATATTCGTGCCGGTCGGCGGAGGTGGTCTGGTGGCCGGCATCGCCGCCTATGTCAAGTTCGTACGCCCGGACATCAAGGTCATCGCGGTGGAACCTGATGACGCCGATTGTTTAAATCAAGCTTTAAAAGCCGGCCAGCGCGTAATATTGGAACAAGTCGGTTTGTTCGCCGACGGCGTGGCGGTGAAGCAAATTGGTGGAGAACCGTTTCGCATTGCCAGGCAGTATGTCGATCAGGTCGTCACTGTCGGCACGGACGAGATCTGCGCGGCGATCAAAGACATTTTCGACGATACCCGCTCGGTTGCCGAGCCGGCCGGCGCGCTGGCGGTGGCGGGATTGAAAAAATACGCCGAACAGCAACACCTGCAACAGCACACGCTGATTGCCATCGACAGCGGCGCCAATATCAATTTCGACCGCTTGCGCTATGTCGCCGAGCGTACTTTGGTAGGCGAGCATCGGGAAATATTGCTGGCGGTGGAAATACCGGAGGTGCCGGGCAGCTTTTTAAGGTTTTGCAAAATGATCGGCAAGCGCAGCATCACCGAGTTCAATTACCGCTATTTCGACGCGCGCATGGCCCAAGTGTTTGTAGGGATCAGCAGCAGCGGCGCGGAAAACGACCGCCAGCATCTGATCGAACAGCTGGTCGCAGACGGTTTTCCGGTAACCGATATGACCGGCAACGAACTGGCCAAAGACCACATCCGCTATATGGTCGGCGGGCATGCGCCATTCGAGTTGAAGGAGAGCGTCTACAGCATCCAGTTTCCGGAGCGTCCCGGCGCGCTGCTGAAATTTCTGCTGTCGCTGGGCAGTCAGTGGAATATCAGCCTGTTTCATTACCGCAATCACGGCGCCGCGTTTGGCAAGGTGTTGATCGGTCTGCAGATCGACGGCGAACAACGCAGGCGCTTCGAGCAATGTTTATCGGCTTTGGCGCTTGCGTATCGAGATGAAACCGGCAACCCGGCCTATCGCCTGTTTGTCGGCGGTAGTGAGTCTGCCGAGATCAAAAACTAAAAATACTTCCGCTCCAAATTTCTCCCTCCTGTCCCACCGCTGCCACACAATTTGTCGCAGCCCCAGTCCCCAACTGGTCTCGACAAGCTTTGCCAGGCCGAGATACCGGCGTTAAATAATGCCGGTTCACTAGCCGCTTGATTAACCGGCTGCCACTGCGTTTATGTCGAGATCCCAGGCCCGAAAGCCGCGGGTCTTGCAAATTAATGCGTGCGGTATTACGGAAAATTATTGCATCGCCCTTCTTAACGCCCGGAATTATTGGCAAATAATTCGGGATTTCCTCCTAACGACAACTGGGAATTCGCCAACATACAATGCGCGCCATTTTGTGCTATGGCGATTTGAATATAAAGATGCTTCTGTCAGACCCAAAAAACCGTCGTTCCCGCCAGGATGCGGATAGCCAGAGCCATGGAGGGCACGCTTCGACTTATCCATGCGGTTTGGGCTCGGTTAAGGACGGCTTGATCAACGGTTTTTACAACGTGGCGGAAGCATCTTTATATTCAAATTTTAAACAGCCTGCTGATACGCAAACGACAAGCGGCTTGGGACTAAAGCGTCCGGGTGCGCCAAAGTTTTCGATAAGTGCAAAACATGAATTATCAAGTTACTGAGGGTGTAATTGAAAATCGTCAAACCAAAGCACATCAGGGTGTTATGCATGCTCATGCTGCTGTCGGCAGGCTTTACCGTGCTTGCTGCCGCTAAGTCTTTCGAAATTCAGGAGCTGGAGTTCAAAAACTCCCAGGTCTCCGACATCATCCGCGTCCTGTCCGAAGACGCCAACGTCAATATCGTTGCGACCCCGGAAGCCGGCAAAAAGAATGTGACGATTTTTTTAAAAAAAGTCAGCTTGGAAGACGCCATTCGCACGATTTGCCGCATCAGCGATCTTTGGTACCGCCAGGATAACGGCGATGCCGGTACCTTCAGACTGATGACCAAGGAAGAGTACAGCAAAGATCTGGTGATGGGCCAAGACGACAACGTGCGCGTGTTTCAATTGCGCAACCCCAATGTCATGGCGGTGGCTATGGCTATCGAAAGTCTGTATGGCAATCGGGTACGAGTGTCTTACGGCAACGCGATGATGTTGAGCGGCATGGGTGGCATGAATGGGCGTGGCGGCAACGGCCGTAGCGGCGGTTTCGGCAATAACCGCGGTATGGGCAATACCGGCTTCGGTGGCGGCATGGGCGGCGGAGTCGGAGGTTTTCAAGGCGGCTTTGGGGGTAGCAGCAGCGGCAATATGTACGGCGGACGTAACAACCGTTTTTCCGGCGGCATGGGCAATCAAGGCGCAGCCGGCGGTCGGTACGGCAATTTACAGCAAGGTTTCCGCGAAGAAGTACCCAAGGATTTAAGCGTCGAACAACTCGCGGAACTCGGTGCCGACGGCAAACGTGTCGATCCCGGCGAGCTGTCCGAGGTGTCCGGCATCAACAAAGTGATATACGTCACCATCAACGCCGAACACAACCAGCTGATCGTCAAGACCAGCGACAATGCCATTCTTAAATCCATTTCCAGCCTGGTTGAGCAACTCGACAAACCGCAAAATCAAGTAATGCTGGAAATGAAGATTATCGACGTCAAGGTTGGCGAAGACTTTAGCTCCTTGTTCAACTTCGAAATCAAAAATACCAAGATTCAAGGTGACAGCCTCAATCCCTTGATCATGGGTGGCGCGGCGGCCATGACCGGCGGCGGCAGCTTTGTTTACGAATTTCTTAGTGATAAGGTTAAGGCCAATATCGAATTTTTGGAGAAGAACAACCGCGTCAACGTGGTTTCCAACCCCATGCTGGTTGCATCCAATCATCGCCCGGCTAACCTGTTCATCGGCGAGGAACGCATCATGGTGCGTGGCTATTCCATCGATAACATTGATAACCTGAATACCACTCGCACCATTTCCACCCCGGAAACCGAGTTAAAGGAAATTGGCACCACTCTGGAAGTCACCCCGCACATCAATGCCGACGGTACTATCCACATCCAGCTCAGGCAGGAAAACTCAACACTAAACGAGAGAGCCGCATCCATTCCGGTAACAAATAGCACGGGTGGAGTCGTGGTTGAATTACCGGTGGATACCGTTACTACGGCCCGCATGGAAGGCGAAATCTTCGCCCGGCACGGCTATACCGTCGCGGTGGGTGGTTTGATTCGCGACAGATTTTCTCGTGAAAGACGTAAGGTACCCTACCTTGCTGACATACCGCTGCTCGGTAACATATTTAGACAAACCACCGACGCCGACAGCAAATCCGAAATGGTGTTGCTGATTACGCCTTACGTATTAAATCAAGGCAACGATCACCACGAACAATACGATCCGACTGACAAATACCACCGCTACGCACCGGACACCGCCATGCAAGCCAAGCCGGTGCCCAAACCCGAAAATCCGGACGAACCTGTTTGCGGCGAGTTTTGCGCGCCGCCGCGCCTGAGGGAGTCGGATCAATGAGCCGCGACATTTTGAACACACTCCGCGTATCCCACCGCAAGGGCTCGGTAAGCAGAGCTTCCGGTCTAGCACTGGCCGCCGCACTTTCCAGCGCCTGCCAGCCCAACCACATGGGTCTGGATACCCCGGCCGACATCGCCACCGAAAACTGTTACGCCTACCGTTACGGCGACAAATTGCGCAAGATCAATTTTGCCCAAGCCTTCGATTGGTGCCATCGCGCCGCCGGGTCCGGCGACGCCAATAGCCAGGCCCTGCTGGGTGAACTGTATTACCTGGGATTGGGTGGTCCACAGGACATGACGCTGGCGGGGCGCTGGTTCGAATCCGCCGCCCGCCAGGGGCATGCCCACGCTCAATACATGCTGTACCGGGTGCACGCCACCAATCCCGATCCGGAGCAGCAGGAAAAAGCCGAATATTGGCTGAATCAGGCCCGCCATAGCGGTTACAAACTGGCCTTGCCGGCGCAATGAACACGCTTGAATTGAATGAGGGAGAAAAAACAGATGACGAGAAACGATAACCACATGCAAGCCCAACCCGTCAAAAGCAAGCTGATGGAATTGCTTGATGAAGTATTGCAACACGACGGCTTCGGTGAAATCCGGGTCGAGGTCAAAATTCTCAAGCGTCAGCAAAAAGAAGTGATTCTGCACTGCGGCAAACAATATCGCTTTGTGGTGGATAGCGGTTTTTGAAGCAGAGTATGCATCCCCACGCGGGAGCCTTAGAGCGGGGACAAGAACAGAGAATTCAGGACTAATCCGCGCACGGATGCGCAGTGTAAAACGAGTGTGATGGGGTCACATCAAAAAACCAAAAAATAAGATGACCAACAGGCTGCGTGAGGCAGTTGCGGCATTTACATTTGAGAAAACAGTATGAAAGGCAAACAACTGAAAAGACTGCAACACAGACAAGCGGGTTTCACCTTATTGGAACTGTTGGTGGTTATCACGCTGATCGCTACGTTGGCGACTGCGGCATTGGTGGCGTATGACGGTATCGGCGACAGCGCGCAAGCGACTGCCGCTTCTAATAGCACTTCTACCGCTGACGGCGCGATTCGTAACTACCGCGCGGTGACTCAACGTTTCCCTGATCAATGGGATAACTTGGTAACCACTGGTGGTGTCAGCCCTGGCTTCTTGTCTGAAAGGACTGCTCAGCGCTTTGCCAACTGGGCGGTACCAACTTCGGCCACACCGTTTGGTCAAGCTTTAAACACCGCGATGGCGGCAGTTGGAATTACGGAAATACAGCAACGGACCACTGCAACACCGACGACTGGTGTAGAACCTAACTTGCAACACAATGAAGGCGCCACCAACAATAACGGTGACGCCGCAGAGAACGACTGGGCCGCCGTAGCTAACGTCGCCATCCTGCCAACCTTTGGTACTGCGGCTTGTCAGGTCAACACAGTTGCACTGGGCGCTAAGCTAGACGGTACCGCTATGGCGGCTACGGACGGTGATCGTCAAAACGTCATCAACGACTCACTGGAAAGCGACCAATGCAACTTGGTAATTGCTCTGGGCTTTGGTCACGATGCCGCACATAGCACCAGCAATTCTTCTGTGGCTATTTCGACCGCGCCGACTTTCGTGAGCCAAAACATCAATCCTGCAACCACTTATGCTCGTTACATCGCCTTGTTCCACGTCGGTCAAGATGGCGCGAATGGGGGGGCCGAGGATAACAACATCGTTGCTGGTGAGTTGTTCACCAAACCCCGTCTGCTGGCGGTGGTTGACACCGAAGGCCGTATGATCGACGAAAACATCGCCGCTCAAAATCCTAACTAAGTTTAGCTAGGTACGCCGGTTCCCACGGCCCGCCGTGGGAATCCCTGCTAGCTCTGGGCTTTGTTGCAGAGTTTAGAGCTAGCAGGTACCGGGCCTATCGCCATTTCGGACGGTCGCATTTGGATCAGGTTGGCAGTGCAAATGGCAGCCTTTAGGCATTGCCGGGTGTAAGCGTCACAGCCAATTATTAAACACCACCTCGGGAGAGATTGCCCGAGTCCGGAGGCACCGGATGGCGACGGCGTTTTACCGCTCGGCAATCTGGATTTCGCTAGTCGTAAGTGCTCGAAGTGCAGCCCTGGCGGAATGGCGGCCTATTTTCCGGCCCGTAATCCCGTTCGCCTCAATGCCCTTGAGGATACTGAGCAAGGCCGAAGGACGAATGCTTATGCCCAAGGACGTAAGAGCCGCTCATGCTTCGAAAAGCGCAACACAACCAAAACCGACAACAAACGATGAAATCGCTCTACTTCTCCAAACTTCCACCGCTCAGCCTGTTGCTATTAGGCTTGCTGCCGATTTTGCCTTGGCTGGCGCCCTGGCATTTACAGCCGGTAATCACCTTTCATCTGGAATGGCTGGCGGTAGCCGGCGGATTGCTGGCTTGTGCGGCGGCATTGCCAGGCTTGTGGCGTAGCGAGCATTTGCAGCTGCCGCGCACGCTGTGGTTGCCTTTAACGCTGGCCGCCTATCTGGCGTTACAAACCACATTGTTGCCACAAGTCGTCGTACCCCATGCCTATATGGGGATCGCTTATTTGGCTTGGGCTGCGCTGATGATGGTTTTGATGGCTCATTTGCGGCAACAGTTTGGTGGCGAACGGGTCGGCGGCTGGCTGGCTGGTGGTTTGGTAACGGCTGCCGCGCTGGTGGCCTGGCGTGAGCTATTCGGGCGGTTATCCGGGGAAATCGGCGACTGGGGCGGCGTCGGCCAAGCCAACAACTACGGCGATTTCTTGGCCTTGGGCAGTGTGTCTTTACTGTACTGGCATGCGCTTGGTCGGCTACCTCGGTGGGTATTTGCATTCTGCGGGTTTAGCCTGATGCTGGGCTTGAGCCTGACGCCTTCTCGTAGCGTTTTATTGTATTGGCTAGCCATCTTTGTCATCGCTTGGCGCTACCGTTCCGCCTGGTTGAAACCCATTGGTTTAGGCCTTTTCGGCTATCTAGCCTTGCAGGGTTTGTGGTCTCTGGGTGTTTTGCCGGACGCGCAACTGAGCTCGGCGGAACGCATGCTACAACCAACCAGCGGCGCGTCGCCGCGCTGGCATATCTGGCAAGTGGCCTGGCACTTGTTTTTGCAGCAGCCCTTGCTGGGCCAAGGGTTCGGGCAATTCGATACTGCGTACTTTCAAGCTGGTCAATATATTCCGGCACTCCCCACCTACATCGAACACGCGCACAACTTGATTTTGCACTTGTTGGCCGAACTGGGTTTATTACCGGTATTGCTGCTGTTGTTGGCTATCAGCCGCTGGATTCGTCCGGTGCTGGCCGTGGGCGAGGGGACAACGCAGCAAGCGTTTAAAACTTGGCTGATGTTGTTGGCGGCCATTTTGGGCATTCACAGCATGTTGGAATACCCGCTGTGGTACGCGCCGTTTTTAGGGGTTGCCGCGATGGTATTGGGCTTGGGTGATGAGTTGAGCCGGCCGATAGCCTGGAAAAAAACCGGCACTGTCATAGCCGGCTTCTGCATTGCTGCCGCCGCGTCCGTGGCAGTTGTACATGAAACCCACTATCTGCGCATGGAGTTGGCGTTGTTAGCGACGGTGGCGCAACCCTCTCAGCAACGCTCCGATCATCTGGTGGATGTCTGTCAAAAAGCGGTGACGCAAGCGCCGCTGCTCGAGCCTTATGTGCCGATGATTTTTACGTTTACCGGTCAGCCCGATGATTTGGCGATGCGGCCGCAACTGACTGTATTGGCGGATGTTGCCGTGCGTTTTGTGCCGGCCAACAATTTAGTGTACCGGCTGGCGCTGATGCAAGCCCTGAACGGCGATCAGCAAGCATCCAAAAACACGCTGAGCCGGGCCTTGGCCGCTTATCCGAATGATGCCTCAAAGTTTATTGTCGACCTTTTCCATCTTAAAGGCCCGGACAGTGCCAAGGTTAATTTCATGTTGCCGATGCTGGCCTCCACGCTGGGTGCAAAAGTGGTCACCAGCAGCGGCGCGCCTGCCAAGCAACTTTAACTGAGACATATTTGATTGGGTGCCGATGCCGGCGTGACGCCAACTTAATGCCAGTGAATCGGAAACGAGGGCTGGCTAAGTTTTTAATTTTCACAAGCAAGTAAATGAGGTGTTTATTGTTTGTTTTTAGCGGGATGTTACGGTCCGTCGCCTGGCGCGATGTTGCCGCCGTGCGTTCCAAAACCGTGAAAATTCGGTCGCAAGCTGGTTTTACCCTGCTGGAACTATTGGCGGTGATTGCGCTGATGGCCGTGGTGGCTGGGATGGCGGTGCTGGCTTACGAAGGCGTGCAGGATCAAGGCCGCCAAGACGCTACCCGGTTTGAAATCGCGGAAATCCGCAATGCGTTGTTGCAGTTTCGCCGCGATAGCGGTAGCAACGATTTGCCGGGGCAGGGGGTTTATGTCTGCGAGGACCCGGCAAACGCCGGCAAAATCAACCCGGATTTAGTCAATTTACCTTCCGAAGCGGGCACTACCGACGCCGCAAAACTGGCCTGGTGCGAATCGCCGGCCAATTTCTGGATGCTGTTTGCCGATCCTTCCGGCAACGGCTGGAATCCGGACACCCATCGTGGTTGGAACGGCCCGTATTTGCAACGCAAAAGCGCTCTGATGAGTTATGCCGGTGTCGATAATTTGTGGGTGATTACCGATGCCTATCAAGCCAATTACCTCATGCTGGATTTGGATGACGCCGACAAAGCCCGGCTGGTCAGCCTGGGTCCGGATAAAACCGACGATAACCCAACGCCCGGCACTTGCCAGCTGGCCGGCGGTGGTGACGATACCGTGCTGTGTTTGTTGAGATGAACTTATTGATCGAAATCGCCAAAAACGCCAAAGCGCAGGCTATCGCGCTCCGCCGTGGGAATCGATGCCAGCTTTTGGGCACAGCGAGTAGGGTGGATAAGCGCAGCGCATCCACCGCATGCAAACCTATCCCGGTGGATGCGCTGCGCTTATCCACCCTACCTGCGGTCGGTTCGATACATCACAAATCCGAGCGCGGCTTTACCCTGCTGGAAATGTTGCTGGTGATTTTTTTGATGGCACTGGTGGCGTCCACCGGTCTGATGCTGACCGAGGGCGTGGAAGATCAAGCTAAATACGACGAAACCAAACGCCGGATGGAACTGATCCGTAAAGCCATCGTCGGCGACCCGACTCGCACCGTGAACGGCGCGCCGGAGCTTAGCGGCTTCGTGGCCGATATGGGGCGCTTGCCCTTATGTTTGGCGGAGTTATTGAGGCTCGGTGACGAGGTGCTTCCCGCCACCGTTCCGAAAACCTTTGAATCGCCGTGCGACGACACCGAAATCGTTAGCGATTGGCATTTGGATCAAGACACCGGTGTCGGCATGGGCTGGCGCGGCCCCTATTTACAGGTTATCCCGGAATCCGGCGGCGGCCTGCGTTTTAGAGACGGCTATGGCAACGAGGGCGCGAATGCGGCCGCTGATGCGCTGGATTCAGGCTGGGATTACAGCGTAACCGCAGCGACCGCCAGTTTAGCTAGCGAAGGCATGGATTTAGCTGTTGCCACCGATGACGTGGCCGCGCCGCAACTGATTGTCAGCGCCGATTGGCAGGTGCCATTACCGGCGGCAGTGAGTGTGACGTTTGAGAATCAAAGTGGGGCACCATTGCCAACGCCCAACCCAGTTAATTTGGTGTTGCGCCTTTATTTATCCGATTTGACGGATTACATCGATTCGGACGAAGGAACCCCTGATTACTTGGTTTTGACAAAGGAATCAGTATTGGGGAGCAGTCAAAAAACCGAGAGCTTTAAGTTGAGCACGCCGCCACTTTTGCCTATCGGACAACGCGGGTATGCAATCATTTGCCACGAAGTACCGTCTGGTGACCCGGATAACTACCGAATTTTCGACGGCGATTGTGTGGCCGAAAATCCAGTTCCGGCTGTAAGCAACATCCGCAGTTTCAGTGTCTTACCCCGCCAGACACTGAATTTGGCCCTAAATTGGATCATTCCATGAGTCCACTTTGTCCGAATCGGTCCCGCCATGTGCTCTCACTGCGGGCCGTCACTGCCAATACGCTAAGGAAAAAGCCCCTTCTCCCCCTGGGAGAAGGTTGGGATGAGGGGATCAAAATATCGCTTCTTCCTTTATTTATTCCCCTAACCCTAACCCTCTCCCTGGGGGAGAGGGAATCTCCTGCTGTTAACTTAATGGCAGCGATCGAGGATCGTCGGGGCGCCAAGCGGCAGCGCCGAAAATGCCACAGTCCGGAAACCGCTAAAAAATCTCTAATGCCAAGCCTCCATGAAATTTAACCGTTTTATCCCTTTTGCTATCCCGTCGCAGTTATTAGTCTGCGAGACCGACGGTTTTTCCTTGCGCGCCGCCGTGCTGCGCCGTGCCGATCAGGATATGGAATTGCTGTATCAGGCAAACACCGAGCAGGTGGATATGGCCGAAGGCCTGAGCGATGTGTTGACTACGCTAAAAAGCCAGGGTTGGCAGGGCGGCGGTTCGGCGATTCTGTTGTCGCCGGCGGTGTTTTCCACGCTGGTGGAGTTACCGGTCAATCCTCGCAAACCCCGGCCGTTGTTGCAGATGTTGGAGCTGGCGCGCTGGGAAGCCGAGCCACTGTTGCTGCAGCACGTTACCCGCTGGTCGGTGGGGCATTTATTGGTGGGCCAAGGTTATATGACCGAGGAACAGGCCCGGGCGGTGATGGATTTGCAGCAAGGCAAATCCAGGGCCGGCGGTGGCTTGGCGTTGGCCGAGCAGTTTTCCTTGCGGCGTTTCGGCGATCTGGCGGTGGAGTTGGGCTACATCAAGCGCAGTCAGCTCAATGCTTGCTTGACTGGGCAGGAATGGCTGAAAGCCGCTGACGAGGCGATCGAAGTGGGCTGGGCGGCGCAGAGCGCGGTGGAAGATATACCCGGCACTTTCAATTGGCTGATTAGTTGCGTGCACCAAAGTTTGTTGCAGCGCTGGTCGGACGCTTTTGCGCGGCAGGGTTTGAAATTGCAAACCATGTATCCCTTGACCGGTTGCAGCGCGGCCTTATTGCCCCCGACAGAAACCCAAGCGGTGCTGCTGGAGACTCAACCCGGTTTGGGGTTTAGCACGCGGATAGCCGCTGACGGGATTACGGCCTTGCGCCACTATTTGAATCTGCACAAAGCGCCGCTGGATATTTGCCTGGAAAGCTACCACGCGCTGCATGCGCCGCCGCGCGAGCCGGTGTGGTTGGCTAGTTGGCCGCCGGCACCCGAGCTGGCCGCTAATTTGGAACACATGCTGGAACTGGACTTGCACCCGCTAACCCATGCTGTCGTTGGCGATAAGGTCTCGCCGGGCATGGCCGGAGCGGCTTACCACGCCCTGGGCTTGGCCGAAGCGGAGCGTTGCGTGGGGGTGCGCTTGGGCGGCCCGTTGCCGGCACTGCGTGATCGCTTGGAGGTGCGGGCCGCGGCGCTGGTGCTGCTGCTATTGGTGGTGGTCGGCGTGGCCGAGCTGTCCTTGTGGGCGCGCAAAAGCAGCGTTGAGAGCTACAAGCAGCAGGTGGATACCAGCTGGCAAAGTATCGATGAGGCTATTAAGCGCATCAATGCCCAAGCGGCTGAAATCGCCCAGATCAAGGACAAGATAAAGAGTTTGCGCACCGAACAGTCGCGTCTGGAAAATCTGGCCCGCTTCTACGACGAAGATATTCCGGAGCGCATGGATTTGGTCAAAGGTGTGTTGGGTATGCTGCAAACGCTGGTTGACAATGAGGTGGTGATCGAGCGTTTGGATGAGCCGGACAAGTCGGCATTAAAACCGGCCGCGGCGCCGAACGCGGCTCCGCCCAATCCTATCGACGCCAAACGCATCGAAGCGGAAAACCTGGTGCTGGAAGCCTGGGCGCTCAGCGACAGCGCGGCGCAGACCTTTATCAAACGGGTGGGTGATGCCGCCGCCCGCTGGGATTTGCAGGTTCGCGAGCCCAAAGTGACTTTCGGCAAAGGACCGCTGCAGAGCAACGGCTTCAGTATTTCCTTGCGGCTGGTCAAATTGGCCGAGCCGGACGGCAAAATCATTCGTTTATCCAATCCAAACCCCCATGAAACTACCCCCTTTGAGTAAGCGCGAACAATGGTTATCGGCCTTGGCTATCGGCGTGATCGTCATCGGCGGATACGCCTGGTTGCGCTGGGTGCCGGCCAACCGGGAAATCGGCCAATTGCAACAAACGGCGGAAGCCACCGATAAGCGCCTGCGTACCGCCGAGATCCCGGAAGAACCGGATGAGGACATCGAGCGTTTGAAGAGCCAATTAGCGGAACAAGAGCGTTTGCTGGCGGCTATCAAGGAGCAGTCGGACAGCGTGGAAAAACATCTGGCGCCGGACGACTCGCAGTTTCTGATTGTGAATATTTCCAAAGTGGCGCGGGATGCGCAGATTCATGTGCGCGCCAACGAGGTTTTCAAAGCGGCGGTAAGCAACAATGCCGCGCCGGTTGCGGCGGCACCGGCAACCACCAAGAAAAGCCGGAAAAACAAACCGGCGACGGTGACGCCGGCCGCTGCCGCTGCGCCCATCGCTGCGGTGATTCCGCCGTTGAGTGCTGGTTGGGTGGCGCGCATGTCGCCGGGGTCGTTGTTGGAAAGACCGTTGCGGCGCCTGGAGGTGGAGGGCACCTATCTGGCTTTGAACCGCTTCATTCACGATTTGGATCGGCTACCGTTTCAAGTGGCGGTGCTGCGTATCAGCGTCGAGCGCATGCCGGTGTTGGCGATGCCCGGCTATCCGCAATCCCTGCTGGCCGAAGTGATTTTGGCGTTGTAAGCGTATGGCTATCAATGACGAACATCTCCTGGAAGCCGGTGTGCGCTGCGGCTTGGTTGAGGCCGCACAATTGGAGCGCTTACGTATTGACGCCCGCCGGCAACGCTTGAGTTTGCTAAGCATGGTTCAGGCCCATTATCGTTTTCCCTTATCGGCCTTGCACCGGGCGGTGGCCGAGCAATACGGCGTGCCGTATGTCGATCTGGATACGCTACAGGTGGAAAACACCTTGTTAAAAAAAATTCCGCCCAGTCTGGTACAGCGCAAATTGCTGTTGCCGGTGAGTGATGGTGAACAGGTGTTACTGATCTGTGGCGATCCGGGCGACCGGGGCGGCATTGATTCGGTGCAACGCTTGTTGGGGCAGGTATTGCCGCTGGCAATGGCCGATCTGGCTTTATTGCAATTAAAGGTAAAGCAGGCATTGGCCGGAAAATCGGCGCCCGAGCAAAGCGGCGCGGTGACGGCGGAGACCGATACCGATTTGGTGGCCATGCTGGACGGCATCATCCGCGAAGCCTATTTTTACCGGGCCTCGGACATTCACTTATTGCCGGATGCGCAAGGTCTGCGGGTTCGTTTGCGGGTGGACGGCAAATTGCGCGACTTTCCGTTGGTCGCCAACGCCGGCGCGGCTGCCGCTTTGGTGTCGCGGGTCAAGGTTCTGGCCGGCTTGGATATAGCCGAACAGCGTATGCCGCAGGACGGTGGTTTTTCTTATCATTTGCCTAAGCCTATTGATAAGGGCTTTAACATTCGGGTGGCGACGGCGCCGACCCGGCTGGGCGAACGGATGACGCTGCGGCTGCTCGGCCAAGAGGCGTTCGGCTTGACGCTGGCCGATTTGGGCATGATGGAAGACGACTTACAGCATTTTCGCAAGGTGATCCACCGCCCCTATGGCATGGTGCTGCTGACCGGTCCGACCGGGAGTGGTAAATCGACCACCTTGTTCGCCGCGCTCCAGGAAATCAACCGCGCCGACATCAACATCATGACCGTGGAGAACCCGATCGAATATGTGATGCACGGGGTTTCTCAATTGCAGACCGGGCCGAAAGTCAGCTTTGCTGACGCCCTGCGCTCGTTTTTGCGGCACGATCCGGATGTGCTGATGGTAGGCGAGATTCGCGACCCGGAAACCGCCGATGTGGCGGTAAAAGCGGCCATGACCGGGCATTTGGTGTTTTCGACGCTGCACACCAACAACGCGGTGAGCGCTGTCACGCGCTTGATCGACATCGGTTGCGAACCGTTCCTGATCGGTTCCACGGTGGCGGCGGTTATTGCCCAGCGTTTGGTGCGCCGCTTATGCGGGCATTGCCGCAAATCACGCTTGGCGACGCCAGCCGAGCTGGCGGAACTGGGGCGGGATGACGATGCCGTGCAGATTTACGAACCGGGCGGTTGCGTGATCTGCCAGGGCAGCGGTTTTCGCGGCCGGCTGGGATTGTTCGAAACCCTGTGGCTGGATGAAACTCTGGCACGCTTGGTGGCGCGCGGTACCGATGAGGAAACCTTGGAAGCCAGTGCCGGCGAGCGGCTGAGTTTTATGTGGGAGGACGGCTGCCGTAAAGTGCTGTTGGGCATGACTACGTTGGACGAGTTACGCGATGTGGCGGTCCACAAAAGCCGCGGTATGCGCGGCGTAAACTGAGATGGCTGAATTTGTTTACACCGCCTTGGATGAGCGCGGCAACGAGATTGGTGGCCGCTTGCAAGCCGACGATATGGGTAATGCAGCATCACAATTGCGCCAGCGCGGTTTGCGAGTTTTGGCATTGCGGCAGGGACGCGGCAGTAGCGGTTTTTTTGGGCAGGCCAATTTTTCGGACTGGTTGGCCTCGCAACGTTCGGTAACGAATACGGCGTTGATATTCTTTTTCAGGCAAATGAGTTTTATGCTGCGGGCGGGCCTTCCGGTGGCCCAGGCCCTGGAGCTGGCCCAGGCGCAATTGACCAATCCGCGCTTGAATTTGACTTTACGCCTGATGCTGAAGGACATTCGGGTCGGCCAATCGCTGTCGTCGGCGATGAGTAAGCACAAGGCGGTGTTTCCGGAAATGGCGATCAATTTGGTGGTCGCCGGCGAAACTACAGGCGATTTGGATCAGATCATGGAAAGGTTGGCGATACATCTGGATAAAAGAGCCGCATTGCGGGCGCAGACTATCAACGCGATGATTTATCCGGCGATTGTGGTGCTGGCGGCAATCGGCGTGGGTATTTTCATGGTGGTAAAAATCATCCCCAAATTCAGCAAGGTTTTGATGGGCAAAGGTAAAGCCTTGCCGCCTTCTACCCAGTTGCTGGTGGATATATCCGACTACGTGCGCCAGCATGGCCTGTGGCTGGTCGGCGGTGTGGCTGCTTTGCTGCTGCTGGTAATGTTGATTTATCAAACCCGTAACGGCCGCTTGTGGATAGACCGGCTGTTGCTGCGGTTGCCGGTGATCGGTTCGTTGCTGGTGACCGGTGCCATGGCGCAGATGAACTGGGCGCTGTCGATTCTGCTACGCAGCGGTGTCACCGTGTTTGAAGCGTTGAAAATTACCGCTAATTTGCTGGGCAACCGGGTTTATGTCGATCAGTTGCTGGCCGCATCGAACCAGATTTTAGAGGGGCGGGATATTGCGCGCAGCATCGATCATCCACGCATTCCGCCGCTGGTGGTGCAGATGGTTGCAGTAGGCGAAGGGACCGGGGCGCTGGACGAGGTGTTACAGGAACTGGGGCTTTATTACGAAAAGCTGTTGGAAATTGCGATCAAGCGCCTGTCGGCCCTGATCGAGCCGGTGATGATTTTGGTCATAGGCTTGATGGTAGGCTTTGTCTATTATGCATTCTTTCAAGCCTTATTCTCTTTGGTATCGGGGCATTAAATGAGTTTGTCGAATTCAATCAAGCCGATTGCCGGCCTTGTTTTTTCAATGGCGGCATTAGCCGCGCAGGCTCTGGAAGCGCCGGCCACGCCGCTGCCTTTGACGCCTGCGGCGCCGAAGCAGTTGCGCGATCCGTTCACGCCCAGCGAACTGATGTACGAAACGGCTGGCGAGCAGGGCGGCACCGCCGCCGGTGCGTATGGGTTTATGCCAAATCAGGAAACCATGAAGGTGCCTAACCTTAAACTACGCGGCTTATTGAATCCGTCCGGCAAGGCCTTTATTGCTCTGTTGGAAGTCAGCGGTGTCGGTACTTTTATGGTTCGCGAGGGCGATGAATTCAATTTCGACCCCTCGCAACCCAAGAACGCGATCCGCGTCAGTAAAATTACCCGGCTGAGCGTGACCGTTGAAACCGGTACCTTGGGTTCGATCAGAGTATTGCGCTGAGCGGTTTTAGATAAGGTTTACTGATTGAGTATGTTTAGGTTGACGGCGATGTGGGCCAATTCGGTGGTGGTCTGCACCTGCAGTTTTTTCTTGATTTGCGTCGCGTAGTTGGCGATGGTTTTATTGCCCAAACACAGGTGAACGGAAATTTTCGAGACCGTCAGGCCTTGGGCCAGTAGCCGGAAAATATCGAACGCGCGCGGCGAGAATGCATCGATCAGCGCTTGATACTGCACATTGGCGGAAGGCTCGTTCGCGGGTTTAAGCAGGCCGGGTTCCGTATAACCTTTACCTTGCATAATGCTTTCTATCGCCGGCAACAATAGATTCGGTGCCATGTTTTTAGTGATGTACCCTTGCGCGCCGGCATCCAAGGCGCGCCGCACGTAAACTTGTTCGTGATAGATGCTGTATACCAAAATCCGCGCATTAGCATCCCGCGCGACGATCCGGCGAATGGCTTCCAGACCGCCGATTCCCGGCATGGATAAATCCATGACCACCAGATCCGGCTTGGAGTCGCCATAAAGCTGAATGGCTTGTTCGCCGCGTTCCGCTTCGGCGATGACTTCGACATTGCCACTAACCGACAACAGCATGCGAAATCCTGCGCGTACCACGGCATGGTCGTCGACTAACAATATTTTTAGGGTGTTGCTCATGGCAGCGGTGGAATGGATTGGTGTCATAAATTTCGAAACGGGGCTCTGGATATAAGCTGATGTTTCGGCCTTAAAGTTGACGGCTATTATCCAGGAGGAAATTCCTGGATTGATGCGGGAAAAATTCTTTTTATGAGCCGGGAAAATGGGGGAGGGGGAATTGCAACTGGCTATGTCAATCTATCGCTTCTGTTGGTCATTCGGCGCTGGGCGCGATTAGTTCAATTCGGCCAATAACTGAGCGATCATGCTGTTGGCCTGGTTCAAGCAACCGCTGCCGAACAGATTAAGATGGTTAAGGATATGGTAAAGGTTGTAAAGGGTTTTACGGGTTTTGTAGCCGGGGTCCAGCGGATATTCGGCTTGATAAGCCGCATAAAAATCGCGGCTGAAACCGCCGAATAATTCGGTCATGGCCAGATCGGTTTCACGGTCTCCGTAATAGCAAGCCGGGTCGAAGATTATCGGTTGTCCTTGGTTGTCTGCGGCAGCATTGCCGCCCCACAAGTCGCCGTGCAGCAAGGATGGGTGAGGGCGGTAATCGCTAAAAAAATCGCCAATTCTTTCCAGCAGTTTTCCCCCTTGGCTCTGCAGCGCTCCGCGATAACCGTTGGCGGCGGCAAACTGTAATTGTTTGCCCAGGCGTTGTTGCTGCCAAAAACTGACCCAATCGTCGTATCTAGTATTGTGCTGTGGCGTGGAGCCTATGGTGTTGTCGATGTGCCAGCCGAAATAGGCTTGCGGTCGCTGGTGCAGCAAGGCCAGTTGTTCGCCGAATAAGCTGGCGCTACGGCTATGCAACGCGCCCAATTCGATGAATTCCAACACCAGATAAGCGTGTTGTTGACATTCGCCAAAGCAAATCACCTTGGGCACGCGCACCGCGCCGATGTCGGCCAACTCGCGTAAACCGGCCGCTTCCGCTACAAACATCTCTGCCAGGCTTGCCCGGTTTAATTTGATGAACCAGTCGATATTGGCGGCTTGCAGCCGGTAAGCGCTGTTGATGTCGCCACCGCCGATAGTGCTGAGGCGGTGGTTGTTAAGAGACTGGCCGGTTTGGGTTTCGAGATGGCTAACTAAGGGTTGCAGCGCGGCCATGGTTAATTACCTTGCTACTTTGCCCAACTGTCGCGCAAGGTCACGGTACGGTTAAACACCAATTTTTCCGCGGTGCTGTCGGCATAGTCCAGGCAAAAATACCCGGTGCGCTCAAATTGATAACGGGTATCCGGCGTGGCGGCTGCCAAACTGGCTTCTACCCGGCAATCAGTCAACACTTCCAGCGAATTGGGATTGATGCCGTCCAGGAAATTATCCAGCGTGTCCGGGTTGGGGTGGCTGAACAATCGGTCATATAAACGTAGCTCGGCAGGCAGGGCGTGTTGTTCTGATACCCAATGGATCACACCTTTGACTTTACGACCTTCGGGGTTTTTGCCTAAGGTGGCCGGATCGTAGCTGCAACGCAGTTCTATAACATTGCCGGCGTCGTCTTTAATAGCCTCCTCGCATTTGATCACGTAAGAACCGCGCAAGCGCACCTCACCGCCCGGCACCAAACGCTTGAAGTCTTTAGGCGGGTTTTCCATGAAATCGTCTTGTTCGATCAAAATGGTTTTGGAAAAGCTGACTTCGCGGCTGCCCATTTCCGGTTTTTGCGGATGGTTGGCGATTTGATAAGTTTCGGTTTTACCGTCTTCCCAGTTGCCGATCACCACTTTTAACGGTCTCAACACAGCCATCGCTCTGGGCGCGCGTTCGTTCAAGTCTTCACGGATGCAGTTTTCCAGCACGCCCATTTCGATCCAGGAATCGTTTTTGGTGACGCCGATGCGTTCGCAGAAATCGCGAATCGCTTCCGGGGTAAAACCGGCCCGGCGCAGGCCGGAAATAGTCGGCATCCGGGGATCGTCCCAGCCGTTGACGTGCTTTTCGGTGACCAATTGCAGAAGTTTACGCTTGCTGACGATGGTGTATTCCAATTGCAAGCGGGCGAATTCGATTTGCTGTGGATGGCAAGGGGTTTGCAACTTGTCCAGCACCCAGTCGTAGAGTGGGCGGTGATCTTCAAATTCCAGGGTGCAGATCGAGTGGGTGATGCCTTCCAAAGCATCGGAAATGCAATGGGTGTAGTCGTACATGGGGTACAAACACCAGGCATCGCCGGTACGTTGGTGATGAACACGGCGAATGCGGTAGATGGTCGGGTCGCGCATATTAATGTTAGGCGAGGCCATATCGATTTTGGCGCGCAGCACATACTGGCCGTCAGCAAATTCGCCGGCCCGCATGCGGGTAAATAAATCCAGGTTTTCTTGGATGGAGCGGCTACGGTCCGGGCTTTCTTTACCGGGTTCGGTCAAGGTGCCGCGGTCCGCGCGCATTTGTTCCGGGGTCGAACTGTCGACATAGGCATCGCCTTGTTTAATCAACTGCACCGCGTAAGCGTAGAGTTGTTCGAAATAGTCGGAAGCGTGATATTTTCCGGCCCATTTAAACCCTAACCATTGCACGTCGCGTTCGATGGCTTCCATATATTCGACGCTTTCTTTTTCCGGATTGGTGTCGTCAAAGCGCAAGTTACAAGTGCCTTGGTTCTCGGCGGCCAGTGTGAAATTCAGGCAAATCGATTTGGCGTGGCCGATGTGCAGATAGCCATTGGGTTCGGGGGGGAAACGGGTGGCAACTTTGCCGTTGTTTTTGTTGGCGGCCAGATCGGCGGCAATGATGTGTCTAATAAAGTTGGATGATACGGGGCTATCGGAAGCTGACATGTTTGAGTAAATGGCTGTGGTTTTGATGAGTTAGGCGGAGATTTCTGACTTAATCTGCATTTTAACGAGTTTGGTCGGAATTCGTAAAGGCGGCATCGTTAGCTGCTTACACAGCAAAATTGAAGCAAAAGTCAGTGTAACTATCTGTATCAAAAGATTTTTACTAAATTATTAGCACTCTCGTGTTTCGAGTGCTAGAATTCGGTTAACGTTAATTTATTCCGCGGAAACGAGGGTGATATGAACAACAGCTTGGCTTTGCCGATCAATTTATCGGTTGGGACGTTTGATTCTTATTTGAACTTAGTCGCCCAAATGCCCAAACTCAGCGTCGAGCAGGAGCAGGACTTGGCGTTACGTTACCGGGATGAAGGCGACCTGAATGCTGCGCGTGAGCTGGTGATGTCCAATTTGCGCTTTGTGGCGCATGTAGCCAGAGGCTATGCCGGTTACGGTTTGCCGTTGGCGGACATTGTTCAGGAAGGCAATATCGGCTTGATGAAAGCGGTCAAGCGTTTCGACCCCGACATGGGTGTGCGCTTGGTGTCGTTTGCCGTACATTGGATCAAAGCGGAAATTCACGAATACGTAATTAAAAACTGGCGCATCGTTAAAGTTGCTACCACTAAAGCGCAGCGCAAACTGTTTTTTAATCTGCGTAAGTTTAAAAACGACTTGAACTATCTATCGCAAGACGATGCGAAAGCGATAGCAGAGAACCTGGACGTGGACGTCAAAACGGTTTACGAAATGGAACGGCGTTTGGACGGTCGCGATATAGGACTTGAGCCAACGGGCGATGACAGCGAAGATCATGTGCAAGCACCCATCGCTTATCTGGAACAGCATGGTGCCGATCCGGCTTTATTGCTGGAAAATAGCGACTGGGAAGACCGCAAGGAAGAATTGCTGATGGATGCCATGGCTGGCTTGGACGACAGAAGCCGCGATATTCTGGCTAGCCGCTGGTTGGTGGAAGAAAAAGCCACTTTGCACGAATTGGCGGACCGTTATCAAGTGTCGGCCGAGCGTATCAGACAGCTTGAACAAAACGCCATGAAAAAGCTGAAAGCAGCGGTAATATTGGCAGCGTAAAAAATAGTTTGGCATTTCTGCAAAAATCAGTATAATGACGCTTTCTTTGCCGGGGTGGTGAAACTGGTAGACGCGCCGGATTCAAAATCCGGTTCCGAAAGGAGTGTCGGTTCGATTCCGACCCTCGGTACCAAAGAAAGATTTAGAGAAGTGCAAGAACATACAGAAACCCGCAAGCCGCCTGGCTTAGCGGGTTTTTTGTTGTCCAAAGAAGTGCAACAAAATGCAGTGACATACACCGCAAACAGTGACACGTTTGATGATACGGGCTAAAGTAACGCCAAAACGTATCACTGCGAATCACTTTCGGTGTCACTCGATGGCTAAGAATCTCAATAAAGACACGGTCTACAGGGCAGCAAAGCCTAAAGACAAAGACTACACAATAAACGACGGCGAGTGCTTGACGTTGTTGGTCAAAGCCAACGGTTCAAAACTTTGGCGTTTCATCTATCGATTTCAAGGAAAGCAGAATCGGCTTGGCTTTGGATCGTACCCCGAAACCTCCCTAGAAAACGCCAGGCGCAAAGCTGTGACCGCCCGCGAGCAGATTGCCAATGGCATAGACCCCGGCGAAATTCGCAAGCAGGAAAAGGCCGACATCCAACAAACCACCGAAGCTCAAAATCGCCTTGATGCTGGCCTGCCACTAATCAACAGCTTCGAATATGTTACCCGCGAATGGTTAGCCTCAAATGCTCACACCGTCCGCGACATCACCCATCAAAAGAAACTCCGCCGCTTTGAGCTGTATGTATTCCCGGCGGTCGGCCAAATGCCGATTGGCGAGGTTAAGTCGCCGGATGTTTTCGCCATCGTGCGGCCGTTGATTATCAAAAACCAATTGGAAACCGCGCATAGGGTGCGCTCAGACATCAGCGGCGCCTTTGCCTATGCCATCGCCCACGGCTTCACCGATTACGATCCAGCACAGGCCGTCGGCGCTCAAATACCCGCGCAAAAAGTTATTCATAACGCCGCGATTACTGACCCCAAGGAAGTCGGCCAATTGCTGCGCGACATCGCCCACTATCAAGGCACCTTTGTTGTGCAAACCGCGCTCAGGCTATCGCCTTACCTGTTCCAGCGGCCTGGCGAGATTCGGCAAATGGAATGGAAAGATATCGATCTTGCGGCCATGGAGTGGCGTTACTTCGTCACTAAAACCGAAGTGCAACATATTGTCCCGCTGTCATGCCAGGCAGTAGCGATATTGGAAGCCATCAAACCGTTAACTGGGGTTGGTCAGTACGTGTTCCCGTCCAGTCGTGGCGACGGTCGGCCAATGTCCGACGGTACCGTTCGCACAGCGTTGAAAACACTAGGCTACGAAAAGGATGTGATGAGCGCCCACGGTTTTAGAACCACAGCATCAACGTTGCTCAATGAACAAGGCTGGTCGCCGGATGCAATCGAGCGGCAGCTATGCCACATGCCTAAGGACCAGGTAAGGGCGGCCTATAACCGGGCGCAGTACCTGGACGAACGCCGCCGAATGATGCAGGCCTGGGCGGATTATTTAGACGGACTGAAAGCTGGGGCTGAGATCGTTCCATTTAGGCGAGTGGTTTAAATGAAGATTGACGAAATTGAGCAACGCCTGTTGGAACTCAAAACAAATTACGAGAAGCAAGGTCGATCAAGGTTGGCTTTACGCGAAGCCTTTGGCCTTTGTACGAAACACGATATTCCTCTGCCGGATTGGGTAATTTATGGCTTGGAGCATGTCCTTGGTTGTTCTGACACTGACGATAAGCTTGCTGAACTGGAAAATGTTTATTCTTCTGGTCATTTAGGGGCGATAGCCGATGCGGTTTCACTGTGTTATCACTCCCGACAGCCTGTTCCAAGCTGGGTTCATTCTGGCCTCATGGGGGTGCTTTACTCGCTATCAACGAATAGGCGAGAATTTATTAATAATTGGTTGGGATGGGGGAAAAAATACCATAAGGACATGATGAAAAAGCAAATTTATGATTTGTTCTTGATGTTCAGGGAAGAAGGGCTTTTGACAGAAAACGATTCGTATCTGCTTTCGGGAGTTGAGTATTATCAGGAAATCCCCGAGGGGCTTGATTCAAGGGAAAATAGACTTTTGGATAGTGATAAGCTTATTGAACATATTGAAAATATATGTAATCAGGTTAGTCGTGGAATAAAAATAAATCCGTATCGCTGGCACATGCTAACAACACTCAGGGTGAGAAAACTCTCTAGCCATAAAAATTCTACGCTTGCCCAATATTTCAACGATACGATTGCAGCAAGCAAGCCCAAGAAGAGAAAACCGAAATAAACTATTAAGGGGGTAAATTTTGCCCTTGGTTTTTACCCTTTTTCGCAAAACACACGCCCGCAAAATGACGACATCGATCAACAAGGCCCAAAGGAGGCTAAACGATGTTATCAAAACCCGCAAACGCGCAACGCGCACCAACCGCAAACCGCCGCAGACAGCGGAATAAAATCACTTATACCCCAGCACCTTTGCCGGCTGAAGGCTTCGTTAGATTGCCATCGGTCTTGGGAGTGCTGGGTGTGTCAAAAAGCACCTTCCTCAATGGCGTAAAAGAGGGCAAGTATCCGGCGGGAACGTTGCTTTCCCCGCGCTGCCGTGTCTGGCCGGTCGCCGATATTCGGGCATTGCTCGATAAAATCGGGGGCGCGTAATGCCTGTCAAAAAAGCCCCTCAAGACGAACTTATCAAGATGCGCAGCGCCATTGCGGCGGCTGAGGCTGAAACCGCCACGGAATGCAGGATTAAGTCAGCCATCGCAGCCGAAGCGTTGAAGATTCCCGGCTCATCGCGCAACCAGTGCCGTAAGTTAATTGATGCGTTGGGCTGTTTGTTTCTGGAGTTGGAAATAGAAATGCTGGAGCCGGTCGCCTGTTCGCATTGCGGCCACCAAATCGAAGAAACCGGCGGTGCGCAATGAGTTTTCAGCATATCGAAGACGCTGCCCGCGCGGCCCTGGCCAATTATGGTCTGGTACAGCCTAAGTATTTGAAGCGTGACACCTTCCAAGTGGTTGATGTCGAAGATGGTAAACGCGGCAACGGTGCCGGTCGTATAAAGATTTTTGCCGATGGTAAAGGCGGAATAGTGCAAAACTGGAAAACAGGCGAAAAGGGTTCATTCTTTTTGAATGCTGAAGGTCAAGCCACCGCACTATCCGAAGCCGAGCGCCAGCGGATCGAGCGCGAACGCAAGCGCCGGCAAGCCGAGGAATTAGCCCGTATGGATCGTGCAGCCAAACGGGCCTTGGCCATCTGGACGGCTGCCGAACCCGCGCCGTTAGATCATCCTTACTTGCTGGCAAAGCAAATCAAGCCGCATGCTGCCCGCGTTGGCACCTGGAAGCGCACCGTTACCGACGCCACCGGCACTAAGCAAACGGTATCGATTGAGAATAGCTTGCTGATACCGTTATTCGACCACATCGGCGCACTCCGCAGTCTGCAAGCGATATTTCCCGATAAGCATCCATTGTTCACGCGGAATAAAGACTTTTTGCCAGGCGGCGGCCTGGCCGGCCTGTTCTGGTGGATCGGTGCGAAAACTGACACGGTGTTGATTTGCGAGGGTTTCGCAACGGCTTGCACGCTGTACGAGAAAACCCGCATCAAGACTTATATGGCGTTCACGGCCAACAATCTGTTGGCGGTCGGCCTGACCGTGCGGGAAAAATTGCCGAATGCCAAGATTGTGTTTGCTGCCGACAACGATACTGAGACAGCCGGCAATCCCGGCTTGACCAAAGCCAACGAAGCCGCCGCGGCGGTTGGCGGTTCGGTGATGGTGCCACCGATACCGAATGCCGATTTTAACGACTACCAAATCTTTCTGAACGGGGGCGGCCATGTCGGATAAGTCTAAAACCCCGCCGATTCTGGAAGTGGTTAAAGGTGCGAAGAAACCGCCATCCGCCAAGAATGCCGGCACCCAAAAACCCACCGGCAACGGTGGCGGCGGCGGACGCTCAACCCGGCCGGAAAAGTTCGGCGAGTACTTGATAAAAAACGGTGCGTTTCATCAATCCCGCGCCGTTAAGGCCGGTCCGGATGGTTCCGGCTTTGTCGAGTTTCCGCTATGCGATTTCGTTTGTTCAATCAAGGAGGAAGTCACCGCCGAAGACGGTTTAAACGATGCTGCCTTTCTGCGGATTGAAGGCCGGCGCGATGATGGTTTGCCGCTGCCGGCGGTCGATGTACCGGCCAAGTCGTTCTTTTCATCACAAGCCTGCTGGCCTAACGAGGCTTGGGGTTCTCGGGTGTTCGTTTATCCCGGCACGGCCAAACGCGACAACCTCCGCGCCGCCGTGCATCAATTCAGCCGCTTGTCGGGCGATATACCGCGCCGGGTGGTCTATCGCTTCACCGGGTGGAAAAAAATCAATGGTGAATGGCACTACCTGACCAGCTCGGGGGCTATCACTGCCACCGGTCTGATCGATGGCGTTCAAGTCGATTTAGGGCCGGGCAATATGGGCCGCTATGCGCTGCCGACATCGTTGGCCGGCGATGAGTTGAAGCAGGCGGTGGCCGATGCGCTGCTGTTGCTGGACGTGGCACCCAGTAGGCCGCATATCGGTGCGGCATTGTTGGCAGCGGTGGCGCGGGCGCCGTTGGGTGAATGCCAGCAAACCGACTTTGCTATCTGGCTACACGGTTTAACCGGTTCCCGTAAGTCGGCACTAGCCGCTATTGCCCAGGCCTTTTATGGCGACTTCACCGCCCGCAGCTTTCCGGCGAACTGGTCCGATAGTGCGAATGATGCCGAGGCCAAAAGCCATCAGAGCAAAGACGGCGTGTTTTGTATTGACGACTTCCGCCCTTCGGTTAACCGCGTCGAAGCCGAGAAGCAGCACGCGATGGCCGAGCGGATTATTCGCGGTACAGGCAACGGGGCCGGACGGGGTCGCCGCACCGCCAATATGCAGGCGCAAGCCGCGCCGTTCAATCGATCAATGATGATCGTAACCGCCGAGGATTTACCCCGTGGGCAATCGTTATTAGGGCGATTGTTGATACTGGAATTAGGCCGCGCCGACGTTGATAACCCCACGCTCAGCAAACTACAGCATGCCGCACAGGCCGGGCAGTTTGCCGGGCTGATGTCTGCTTATCTGCAATGGCTAGCGCCGCGCATGGACCGGTTGAAGGCTGAATTCCCAAAGGCGGTTGAACAGCTTCGCAACGCCGCGATTCGCGACGGCTTCGCCAGCAGTCACCCCAGAGCGCCAGAGATATACAGCAACCTGCTAGGCGGCGCGGAAACCTTTCTGGAATTTCTGGAAGACGCAGGCACGTTGACCAGCGAACAGGCCAACGTGGTATTGGCTGAGCTTGAGAGCGGCTTAAAGCAGGCATTCAGCGAACAGGGTTCTTATCAAACCGAGCAAGATGAAGTCGAACGCTTCTTGCAACTCTTACGAGCCGCGTTCAGCTCGGGCAATGGTCACATTGCCACCGTGACCAAGCAAGGGCCGCCGGTCACTCGGCCATTTAGCTGGGGCTGGCGCAGTTCCGGCAAAGACCTTAACGGCGACGATATGTATAAACCGATGGGCGACTGTTGCGGCTGGTATGCCGAACCCAGGGACGCACAACCCGCCGAGGTATGGTTAGAGCCTAATACCGTCTTCAAGATCATTCAAGAATTTGCCCGTCATCAAGGGGATAGTTTTCTGATTTCTGCCGGCTCTTTATGGCGTCGAATGGCTGAGCGAGGATTGTTGTTGAAGGTGGAGTCAAACAGTAAAACTGGCAAGCCGCAAACCACCGTGAAACGCAGTGTTGCCGGTCGTTCGGTTCGCGTGCTGGTGCTGTCCGCCGAATTGGTAGAGTCTGGTTGATTCCCCGCACCCCCAACAATGTTACGCCATAGGGTAGTGGGTGACAGGTCGTCTGGCTGTTCAACCGCTGACGTAGCCAAATAAAAACGAAAGGGTATATGTAAAAAGTTAGGGAATTTAGGGAGATATAGCTTAAAGCCTTATGCGGCAAGGCTTGCAGGCTCCCTAAGTTTTCTAAAAAGTTCGGGAGACTCCCTGAAAATCTAGGGAGCATGAGTCGCAAGCCTGTTGGACAGTTCCACCACCAAACCGGATCGAATACCCCGCATTCCCTAAATTTTGCCGATTTTATTTAGGGAGCTCCCTAGGTTTTTGAAGTGCTTAGGGAGCGTGCATCCCGCGCTGTGTCTAGGCTAGCGGCCTATCTCCCTAAATTCCCTAACTTTTTTACATAAGGGTATAGAGGAAATGTTTTTACAGTCATTTGCCGAGGTGGTCAGCCAAGCCCCCGGGGGGGTATCAAAAGTCAATGACACCCCGCCCCTAGACCGATAGCAATTAGGTTTTTGCAGGTGCGCGAGTTTCGAGAGGGGGGTATATCCGCAGCCGATAGCCCACCCCCAGGGGGGGTCAAAAGTCTAGGGCTTCGCGGTCCGTGACCCGTTAGCCAGCCGTATTTTTATTGGGTAATTTTTGAAGGGAAAAAGCCCGTGTGGATAAAAGCGCACGGATTTAGGCTTTGTCCACACCCCCTAATAAACCACCGAGCCAAGCTCCCCGCCACCCATTTGGCGTAGATATACGGGCGGGGGGAATGGTATGAATCACTAGGTAATTAAGCGCAATTCTGAGCGCTAACTGGTGAAGGTAAAATAACATAAGTTATTGATTAATATAGTTAATTTTGTTATATTAACCACGTTGCTAGATAGTGCCTGTAATAGGCAAAACATCCACGCTTAGTCATTGGCTAGGCTCAAATCGAGGAACAAATTATGAAGAAAATGGGATTTTCCATTACCACCGCCGAAGGGCATTTTTTGACACGCTGCGAACTTATACGGGAGGGACAAGGCATCTATCTCGATACATCCTTCGAAAAGGATGTCGTGAAAAGCGTAACCGTGCCAAAGCTCAAACAGTTAGCTGAAATTAAGCAGAAACTTGAAGCCGCTCATCCCGAGGTAAAACTTTGGGCGGTCGAGTTATTTAAAGACCAAGGACGGGCGTTCTGCCGGTCGGCAACGAACGACGCGCCACCGTGGTTTAAAACCCAACACGAGCGATTCAGCCGCTTGTATTCCGTCCAATAGCTGACAGGAGAATAACCATGTCAAAAGATTTCGATTTAAAAGCCGTGATAAGCATGGTTGACCGCATGTCACCAGGCTTGAAGCAAATCACCAAAAACCTAAACATATTGCATAGACAATTAAGAACTGTCGGTAATGGTGCGCCGATGCTTGGCGCGGGCTTTGTTGCAGCGATGGCGGTACCGGCCAAAGCCTTTGCTGACCTGGAAAACGCCGGCACCGCTCTAAAGAACACGCTGATGACCAAAGACGGCATGTCGGCGGGCTTTGAGGCGTTGAATAGAGTCGCCATCCAATTGGGAAACCAATTGCCGGGCAATACTGCGGATTTCCAGCGTATGGCTACCGTCATGAAGGCCAACAGCATGGACACTAATACTCTAATCGGCGGCGGCCTGAAGGCAGCGGCTTATCTGGGCGTGGCAACCAAGGAGCTAGGCGAGACTTACGATAGCTCGGCGCTGGGAATCGCTAAAATCTCCAACGTGTTGGGCGTTGCCAATAGTGACTTCATCGCCTTGGCGGATACGATGCAACGTGCCCGCCATATTGGCCTTGGCTTCGAAGACTTCACTTCAGCCATGTCAAAAGCCGGCGGTCCGCTGAAAGCATTGAAGGTGCAGGGCATAGGGGTGGCCAACTCCCTGGCACCGATGGTGGCATTACTGACGCAAGCCGGCATAGATCCCAGCGAGGCAGGCTCCGGCATCAAGGAAATGATTTCCGCGGCCGCTCGCGCTGGCAAATTCACTACGGTCGAGAATCTGGTGAAGGATGTCGAGAAAATGGCGAAACTGAATCCCGCCAAGCTATTTGCAACGTTCGAGAAGACATTCGGCAAAGAGCATGCATCCAAGGCGATGGTGATGGCGGGTGGAGGTTATTGGGACATGGTGAATAAGTTCGGCGATCAAGGCGACGTTTACCAGCGGGTGAACAATTCACTGGGCACCCTTACCAACACGGTAGATACCTTGACGGGCACCATGGAAAACATGCAAGCCCAGCTGGGCGGCACCTACGCACCCGAGCTCAAGCGGCTTTCAGGGTCACTTACCGAAGTTGCGGAAAAAATGGCCGGGTTCATCAACGAAAACCCGCAAGGTATTCAGACACTGATTAAGATGGCCGGGGCTTTTGCTGGCGTTAAGGTGGCTGCTTGGGCTGCTGCGGGTGGCGTTGGCTTATTGACAGCCGCCATGAAGATGAACCCCTGGATGCTGTTTGCTCAAGCCGTCATCGTTGCTGCACCTTTGATTATTGATAATTTTGACAAAATCAAGCAATCGGCCGAGGGATTAACTCAGTCGATGGTTGATTTTCTTAAGCAGGTCAACGATAACAAAGTGTTAAAAGCGATTGGCAGCGTGCCGCTTTATCTAGGCCGCTCGGTGGGCGAATTGTTGCCAGACTTCCCCGATTTGACGGTGCAAGGCGCGGGCGACATGCGGCCGCCAGGTTATTACCAAAAGCAAAGCCTAATAGGCGGCGGTCGCGGTGCTGTCGATGTACGGGTTAGTTTCGGTAATTCCCCGTCCGGCATGCGTGTGGAGCCGGTGAAGGCTCGGGGCATCGCAAATGCTAAAGCGGTCGATGTAGGTTATCGCACGGTCGGCACCCGAGATGCGTAGGGCATTTGTTCGCGCTTAGGCTTCCGCCGGTATTTCGCCGGCGGAATCTTGTTTTTATCATCCCATCAAGGAGGATTCATGCCACTCTGGCAACGTGCCGGCTTCCAAAGCTACGGCGACTATTGGCGTTCTAGGCAATTGAAAGCCAAATCCAAAAAATAATTGACATTCCAACCCGCTGACGCGCAGAATGATTTGGCCAGTAAAAACTGGCGCCGGGCGTGGAAACCTGGTCTAGTCATGGCGAAAATTCGCCGCATTAATTGCGGTTTTTTTACGCCCAAAATTTGCGTAGCCTTATTGTGTTTACATTATGGCGGACTGTCTGGGCAGCGTTAGGCGCTGGCCGGATCCATGACCCGGTTTTCCACCCCATTCAGTCCGTCGCCCGATACCGTGGAAAGTTTCGGCGGCGGTTTAACTACCTGTCATGGAGTAACCGATATGAACACTCACGCCTTGGGCAAAATCCGCCCAATCAACACCCAACCAACCCAAGCCGGTAATGATTTTTTCCGGCAAATTGCCGAACTTGACGCTGAGCGCCAAACCGTCACCGCAACGGGTCTGCCGGCGCTGATCAGGTTGTCCGCCATTGCCAACCGCGACACCGGCCAGGCTGGTACCGTGCGCCGCTTTCTACTGGGCCTGTATAACGGCTACCGCTTTCCCTTCAATTTAGTCACCTTGCGTGGCCTGGATAAAGTCCTGTTCGATGATTGCATGGCCGTGCTGGCCCTAGATGCCAGAGCCACCGCGAAAGAAATCCATCAATACCTGGACAACGGCGACACCTGTTTTCAGCGCTGGGCGCAAGGAGGTGCGCAATGAGTCAGCAAACCGATTCCGCTCGTATCGAGCAACAAATGGCCTTGGTTAATTCTTTAACTCAAGCCTTTGGCGATGTTATCAACGGCCATGGTGAGGCTGTTAAGCAAGCCCAGCAAGGTGAATTGTCGGCTGATGCCTTACATTACCTGATCGGTGCCAACGTCCGCATGGTGGAGGCTTCTCAGTGGGCGCTGCAGGTCCTATTGGCTGATTCGAAAGCGTCATGGAAAGATGCTCGGTTTGTGTCGCTAAGCAGTAGTGACCGCAGCACGCTGGACAGCTATATGAAAAGCATCGAATCGGCGTCCAGTGCTATCGCCAGTTGCTCATCGCTGTTGTTTAAATTTCTGGTCGATGACGATTGCGGCGATGAAATTCCGGACGAAGTAAAGTCCAACTATATTCGGAGCGGCACGCTGGAATCGATTATGGTGGCTGTAAATAAGGTGGTGGATATTACTGAGGCGCTTGGTGATCAAATCCAGGGTGGTGCGGCATGAGTAACGAATATTTGAACGCCGCTTTCCAGGTGCGTTTGATGGGGGCGTCCAAAGCGGTGCTGGTCGCGTTGGCGGATCGTGCCAACCGTGCCGGCTACTGTAGCCCGTCGCTGGAGGACATTGCACTGCGGGCCGGTTGCTCACGGCGTAGTGCGATGCGGGCCATTGGCGAGCTGGAAGCGCTGGGGCTGCTGGTCGTGGTGCGGGAGACTGGCCGGCCAAGCCGGTACCTGTTGATGGTTGAAAAGTTTTCAACAACCGATGACACCTTGTCACCGGATTTTTCAGACTTTTCAACAGCCAGTGACAATGTGTCACCGCAAAAAGTTATACACAGCGGTGACACTGTGTCAAAAACCCGTGACATTTCAGCAAAAAGCAGTGACACCACGTCACCCAAACCATATAACCCAAATAACCATAACGCGCGTGCACGCGAGGTTGGCGCTGTCCACACCCGGCGTTTGCCAAACCAGCCGGCCAGGCCACTGGGCCAGCAGCCGACGCAAGCAAGCGGGCGCGGTTCGCCGCCTTTCCAAAAATCTCAGCGTTCCATTCGCGAATTAACCCACGTCAGAGCGTTTTTGCTCGAAACCGCAATACCACAAGGGGGTAAGCCATGACCACTAGCCCAATCAATTTCCAACACCGGATACCGTGGAGCAACGATGACCGGAAGCGGACCTTTCACATTGAGGACGCCATCCATTCTCCGATGTTACGGGCAATAGCCATAGCCGAGTTACTGGAAACAGCGGCAAGTTGGGATGCTGAAAATCTTAATGCCGCTGTAGTAGGGGCGGCCGCTGAGGCGATTAGGTTGGAATTAACTGACGCGCTGTTGTTTGCAAAAACCTGCTCAGATCAGTCCGTTAATGACACTGGCACGGGTAACCGCCGTGATTGAAGAAAATCACCTTGCCGTATTAGGGCCTGATACAATCCCCTCAGTTTCCCACGCCATCCGCATGGATGTGGCCGATACCAAGGCTATATCGAACGAGTGGAATAGTGGCTGGCGGTGATTGTATTTTGGTAGGCAAAACTCGAAGTAGTGATACGGATAGTGATACGTGAGCGCTGTTCTATAATTAAATTGTTATAAAACAAGTCATTGCATTTCATATCGGTTCCGACCCTCGTACCACCTACCTATCTTAGGTAGTCCAAAGAAATTTAAAAACCCGCTAGCCGTAAGGCTTAGCGGGTTTTTTATTGTCCAAAGACATCTCATGAAATGCCGGGACATCAGGCTAATTTAGTGACACGGGTTAAAGTGACACCAAATCGTGTCACTTTATGGTTGAAAAACTCAACACCGACAAGACCTACAGGGCGGCAAAGCCAAAAGACAAAGACCACACCGTCAACGATGGTGGCGGGCTTACGCTGCTGGTCAAAACCAACGGCTCTAAACTGTGGCGCTTCATCTATCGCTTCGATCGCAAACAAAACCGGTTAAGCTTTGGAGTCTATCCCGAAGTATCGCTTGAACAGGCCCGACGCAAAGCCGAAGAGGCTAGGAGTCAAATCGCCAACGGCATCGATCCCAGCGAGACCAGAAAGCAGGCCAAAATCGAAAGGCAGCAGGCCGCAGATAACCAAAAACGCATTGAGGCCGGCATACCTATCGTCAACAGCTGTGAGCATGTCTGCCGCGAATGGCCGGCCAGGACAGACCACACGGTTCAAGCAATCACCCAGCAAAAGAAAATCAGACGTTTTGAGCTGTATGTTTTCCCTGTCATCGGCGGCAAACCTATTGCTGAAATCAAATCGCCGGATATATTCGGCATCATCAAGCCGCTGAGTGGCAAAAACCAGCTGGAGACGGCCCATAGGATCAACAGCGAGATCAGCGCCGCTTTTTCCTACGCCATTGCCCACGGTTTTACCGATTATGATCCCGCCCAGCCGGTAGCCAAACAAATACCCGCGCAAAAAGTCAAACACAATGCCGCAGTAACCGAGCCTAAAGAGGTCGCCCAGCTGCGTCTTGCTGGCATCTATCCAGCCGCTCACCGGTGTGTTTCCGTCCAGCCGGGGCGATTGCCGGTCCATGTCGGATGGCACCATCCGGAGGGCGCTGAAAACCTTGGGATACGAAAGCGACGTGATGAGCGCCCACGGCTTTAGAGCCACGGCGTCAACGCTGCTGAATGAGCAAGGCTGGTCGCCGGATGCCATACAGCGGCAACTGTGCCACATGCCCAAGGATGCTGTCAGAGCGGCCTACAATCGCGCTCAGTACCTGGATGAACGCCGGCGGATGATGCAGGCTTGGGCGGACTATCTGGACGGCCTAAAGGCCGGCGCCGAGGTGATACCGTTTCGGCGGGCTGGTGTTCTGGGGTGCCAATATCGGGTTCTGGATCGGCGTGGTGTTGTTCGTAATCGTCGGGCTGATAGTTGCGGCTTGGACGACCAGACTATGAGGTAAATCGATGACCGAGCAAATAAACCCAAAGCCGGCGATTTTTGCGAAGGGGATTTAGGCGATGGCGGCATATTGATCGACATCAATGAGCCGCCGTTGCCCGACGCTTTGCGAGCAATGGCCAACACCTATGAACCACCGGCGCGATTCGTCGTCAAACAAGGCCAAGGCCAAGGCGAATACGACTTGTTTTCCGAAGATGGCGAAGAGCTAGACTTGGTTTGGGACTGTTATTGAAAACGCTATAATCCAACCCTATACCCATCCATTCCAATGGTGCCAGCATGATTACCATAGACGCCATCAATACTACCGAAGAGCAAGAAATACTCAGCATTGCCCAAAAGCACGGCCAAAACGCCGGCCAGCTTATAGCGGCCATCGTTCGCGGCTACCTGGAAAACCGACACGACGCCCAACAAGCAGAAGCCGTATTGGCCGGTATCGAAAGCGGGGAAAGCGCGTTATTGGATTGGGACGACGTAAAAGCCGGGCTTTATGACCTGAAAGATTAAGATCGACGGCAAAGCGGCCAAATACTTGCGAGGCTTGGACAAACCCGCCAAGCAAAGAATCGAGCAATTCATCGATCAGTTGGCGGAATTCGGATAACCCGCGCAGCACCGGCAAAGCCTTGCAAGGTAATCTGTCGAGTCTATGGCGTTACCGGGTTGGCGACTACCGTTTGCTCTGTCGCATCTTGGATGGTGAATTGCTGATTTTGATTGTCGAAATCGGCCGCCGAAAAGAAATTTACCGTTAAGGAACCTCTGATTAACAAATGCCCAAACAAGGTGTCGCTTAACGGGGAATGAGCAGGGCTAATCTACCGGTGGTTCTGGTTTATTTCTTGCTGTCAGTTAGCTGAGCCGCAAAATGGCCTGAATTAGCGGTTATTCATGTCGTTTTCATAACATCGCTCAGGCCGAATGTTCGATGGCCTACAGAGGTTCGATCATTCACGCGGTTCGATCTGTATTTATAAAACCTATATCAAGAGGAACAAACAATGGCAGAGTTTTTTATTGAGATAAGCGCGCAGGAAAATGGTGACCACCTGATTCATAAATCCAGCTGCTCTTTGCTGCCGGCTAAAGAGGCGATTTATTATCTGGGTTCAATCAGCAACGTGGTCAGTGCGGCGAAGAAGGCCAGTGAGAGATTTGCTAAGCCAACCGCTTGTTCGCAATGTTCTCCGGTTTGAGATAAAACCTTTACAAGGCGAATACGCCAGCGTATTCGCCTTAAGCGTTTGAAAAATCGGTGGATGCCCAAGCGGTAAGCACACCGTTGATTTATTGGGCTACTGCTTCGCTGTCAATCACTGCCGCGGGCCGTTGCTCACCCTTGCCGATTTCCAATAAATCCCAGAACAACAAACCGCCGCCCGCCGCCGTCATCAAGCCAAATACCATGCGCCAGACCATTGCTTGCATGAACCAGGGATGATTTTGTGCGGCAAAATAGCCGGCCCAAGTGGAGCCTTCCACCGCGCGTTCGATAAACGATTGTTCGTAGCCGGCGATCAATAAAGCCACCGTCATGCCCATCACGCCCAGGTTTAACAGTATCGAGGCGGTTTTCCAGCGCCAGCCATTGGCAAGCTCGCCACCCATCCAGACCTTACCACGCGCTTGCTGCGCCGCTAGGTAGAAGAAGGCAATGTTGATGGTGGCATAAGCCCCGAAGAACGCTAAATGGCCATGTGAAGCCGACCATTGTGTGCCGTGAGTGTATAGATTGATCTGCGGCAAGGTGTGCATGAAACCCCAAACGCCGGCACCGAGAAAATTGCCGAAGGCATGGGCGATGATCCAGGCCAGGGCAGGGTGGTTGCTGTTTTTGAAACGATGTGCACCGGCGTCGTAGATGGAATGCACTACCATCGCTACCAGCGGAATCGGTTCTAGCGCCGAAAAGAAGCCGCCGATGGTAAACCAGTATTCCGGTGTGCCTATCCAGAAGTAGTGATGGCCCAGGCCCAAGATGCCGGAACCGAACATCAAGGCCACTTCGATATACAGCCAGGTTTGTACGACTTTGCGGCGCACGCCCAGCAACTTCATCAAGCTCCAGGCCATGATGCAACCGACCAATACTTCCCAGGTGGCTTCCACCCACAAGTGAATCACCCACCACCACCAGTATTGGTCGACGGAAATATTGGTGACGTAAAACATGCCGGCCAGATACAAACCGGCCAGCGCGACCAGGTCCAAAGTCAACACGCCGGCGATGCCCGACCATTTGCCCTTGGCAAAAGTGGCGGCGACGTTATAGAAGAAGGTTAATACTACGACGACGATACCGATGTCGGCCCAGCGCGGTGCTTCGATGTATTCGCGGCCTTCGTTGATCAACCACAGTGAGGTATCGGTACCGCTGCCGATTTGAATCAGCAAGTACACCAAGACCACGACGGTGACGGCGCCGGTCAATACCCAGAACGCCAATTGTCCCCATTTCAGGCCGACGATTTCGACGCCGCTTTCATCTTCCAGAAACCAGTACACCGAGCCGAGGAAACCGTACAGCATCCATACCACCATGGCGTTGATGTGCACCATGCGGTTGACGTTGAAATCCAGGATTTCATAGAGAAAGCTGGGGAAGATGAATTGCAGACCGGCCAACAGGCCGAACAGCAATTGCGCCATAAACAACACCATCGCCACGGTAAAGTAATGTACCGCCAGTTTTTGGCCGCCGCTCAGATGGGGGTTGGTCATGAGCTCGGTATGGCGTTGCTTGCAACCGGCCCAGCAGTTCGCCGCTTTTTCTTGATAAGCTTGTAAGGTCATTTATTGTTCCTCTTCGCCCAGCGCGATGAAATTATGCGGAAAGCCATTGGTGTCGATAGACGACATCCATTTCAGGAAAGCAACGATGGCTTCCGCTTCGGGTGGTGTGATGTCCAGATTGGGCATCTTGCGGTTGGAGCCGTAGGTGCGGGCATTTTTTTCCGGATCGAGCAGGAAATTCACCATCATTTGTTCGCGCGATTCTTTAGCCCCCCAGCCTTGGTCCAGCCAGGCTTTGGTCAAGTCCGGCGCGTAGTAGGCGCCGTTGCCGAGCAGGGTGTGGCAATTCATGCAGTTCTTGGCTTGTACGGTTTTTTTGCCGTGATCGATCAGTTTTTCTGCTTCTTCTTCGCTCAAAGTTTTGCCGAACAACGGCGCGTCCTCGCCTATGGTGGGTTGGTAGCGCTGCTTGGCTTTGTCGAAACGATAGCTGATGTCTTTGTTTATCACGCTGTAGGCGGGTACGCGCGGGCCGCCGGCACTGATTTGTTTCATCGAATCGAAGCTTAAAATAACCAGCAGTACAAAAGATCCGCCGGTCACCCAGATCGCGGTTTTTTTCCAGAATGTTTCCGACGCCCAGCGGGGCGGACTTTGCTCAGTCATGATGATCTCCAGATTGATGAGAGTGGTGAGTATCTGCATCGTGCGTCGCGGCGCACAACTTCCAGATAAAACGCGGCATCCAGCCGTAGCCGAGTACCATTAACAAGGACAGCAGCAGCCAATAATCGTTAAAATGATTGACGTAGCTGAACACCCCGACGCAAATCAACAAAGCAGCGTAGATTAACCAGGCGGCGAGCTCGAATTTGCGGCGGCCGCTGATCTTGGACCAGGCATACAACGCCGCATACACGGTAGCCAGCAAGATGATCAACGCCGCACTGAAAAAGCTCAGGAAAAAATCGGATAGGGCAACGGGTTCGATCAACATTAAATTTTACCGCCGGACAGTTTTATAACATGCGTTTAAAATGCAACTTTCGGGCAAGTGTAAGCGTCATTAACATTTATTTCAAATACGGCTTTTACCAAATTCACCGACATGCAATTGACTGCACATACCGATTACGCGCTGCGCGTACTGATTTATCTGGCTATCAACACTGAAAAACGGGTAACAATTACTGAATTAGCCGATTTTTTCGGCATCTCCAGAAACCACTTGGTCAAGGTGGTACACAAACTGGGCGTAAAAGGTTTTGTGCTGACGGTACGCGGCAAAGGGGGCGGCATTTGTTTGTCGCGGCCGGCGCGGGAGATCAGTGTCGGCAATGTGGTAAGGGAAGTGGAGGGGCACTTTCAGATGGCAGAATGTTTTAATCCCAAAAAGCAGGGTAGTTGTGCGCTGGAGAAAGGGTGCGGGCTGATAGGATTGTTAGGCGGCGCTGTCGAGCAGTTTTTACAGACTTTGGACAAGGCGGTTTTGAGCGATTTGGTACCAGGGCCCCGGCCGAGTGGCTTGGATGGCGTACCGCTAAAACAGGGTTGAGGCATTGCAATGTTTAGGATGGGTAGAGCGAAGCGAAACCCATCAAGTGTCCTCAAACTGATGCGATGGGTTTCGGCTATCGCCCCTACCCATCCACCATTGTCAATAAAATCCGCTGGCAGCTATTTATCCAGAATGCTAGTTCCTCCGTTTTAACCTGTCCTTGGGCTGGTTTTTTTCGGTTAGCGGTAGGCTCCAACAAAGGGATTGCTGCGCATTTCCGCGCCAAAAGTAGACATAGGGCCGTGACCGGGGATGAATTTCACGTCCTCTCCTAAGGGCCAGAGTTTTAATTCAATCGAGTTGATTAAAGTTTGATGGTCGCCTTTTGGAAAGTCGGTGCGACCGATCGAGCCCTTGAATAGTACATCGCCGACCAGCGCCAGGCGCTCGTCCTCGCTGAAATACACCACATGGCCAGGTGTGTGTCCGGGGCAATGAATTACCAGTAACACTTCATTACCCACCTTAACCGTATCGCCGTCGTTCAGCCAACGCTGTGGGGTAAAACTCACCGATTCAGGAAAACCGAACATCCGGCATTGCTGCGCCAAGGCCTCGATCCAGAAGTTATCTTCAATTTGCGGGCCGATGATCGGCAACGAGAGTTTTTCCGCCAACTCCGCCACGCCGCCAACATGGTCGAGATGGCCGTGGGTGACCAGAATCGATTCCAGCTCCACGCCTCGCTTTTTGACTTCCTTCAGCAATACATCAAGGTCGCCGCCAGGGTCGACCAGAGCGGCTTTATTGGTTTGTTCGCAGACCAGTAAGGTGCAGTTTTGTTGATAGGCGGTGACCGGAATAATGGTGTAGCGCATGAAATTGATGTTGGCTGGAGGTTGGACTCCCGCTCGCGCGGGAGTGATAGATCAGTATCTTAGATATTTAGTAATAAATGTGCCGGCGCTTCCAGACACTCTTTGATGATACCCAAAAATTGCACCGCTTCCTTGCCGTCTATCAAGCGATGGTCGTAGGACAAGGCTAAGTACATGATAGGCCGAATCACGATTTCTCCGTTTTCCACCACCGGCCGGTCCTTGATGGCGTGCATACCCAAAATTGCACATTGCGGCGGATTCAGAATGGGCGTGGACAACATGGAGCCGAAGATGCCGCCGTTGGTGATGGTAAAGGTGCCGCCGCTGAGGTCTTCGACGCTGATCGAGCCGTTGCGGGCTTTATTGCCGAAATCGTGTATGCCTTTTTCGATGCCGGCGAAATCCAGTTGGTCAGCATCGCGCAAAATCGGCACGATTAGGCCGCGCGGTGTAGTCACGGCGATGCCGATGTCGTAGTAGCCGTGGTAAATGATGTCGCTGCCGTCAATGGAAGCGTTAATGGCCGGGAAGCGTTTTAAGCCTTCAATCGATGCCTTGACGAAGAACGACATGAAGCCCAGCTTGATGCTGTGTTTGGTTTCGAAACGATCTTTGTAGTGATTGCGCAGATCGATGACGGCACTGAGATTGACTTCGTTGAAGGTGGTCAGCATCGCCGCGTTTTGCTGGGCTTGCAGCAAGCGTTCGGCCACTTTGGCACGTAAGCGGGTCATCGGCACCCGCTGCTCCGGTCTCAAGCTGGCGACAGCTGTGGCGGACAACGGCGAGTGGGTTTCCGCTGCCGGCGCGGGAGTAGGAGCAGGTGGCGCGTCTTTCGCTTGCGTGTTTAAGAAATCCAAGACGTCGGTTTTCAGAATCCTGCCATGTTTGCCGGAGCCGGCGATGGCTTGCGGATCAAGATCCTTTTCGGCAACCAGTTTGCGAACGGAAGGGCTAAGCACGGCTTCTTCGGTTTTTTCGGTTACCTGGGCCGGTTTGGCTTGCTGGGCGTCGAGTTTGGCGAGTAGTTGGCCGCCGACCACGGTTTCGCCGTCTTGTACCACCAGTTCCAGCAGAGTTCCGGATTTGGGGGCCGGTACTTCCAGGATGACTTTGTCGGTTTCGAGATCAGCCAGATTGTCGCCTTCGTTTACCCATTCGCCCGCCTGTTTGTGCCATGCGACTAAGGTGGCATCGGATACGGATTCGGGAAGGCTGGGGACCAGTATTTCAAAGCTCATGTGTATTTCCTTCGTTGCTGCCATAGAGCGCGGCGTTTACCACGGCGCGTTGTTCATTGAGATGGGTTTTGTAATTGCCGACCGCCGGAGAAGCCGACGCGACCCGGCCGGCATAACTGATCGGGATATTCTTGTCTAGCAAATCGAAAAAATGGTGCTTGCTTTGGTACCAGGCGCCTTGGTTTTTAGGCTCTTCCTGACACCAGACAATATGTTCGACATTGGGATATTTGTCGATTTCGCGTTTGAATTGTTCGTTCGGAAACGGGTAGAGCTGCTCGATACGAATAATCGCGACATGGCGCAGTTGCTCCTGATCCAGGCGGCGGGCCTCCAACAAATCGAAATAGACTTTGCCGGCGCATAAGACTATGCGCGTGACGTGGTAGGGATCGATATCGTCTTGTTCGCCTATCACGTTCAAAAATTCGCCGTCGGTTAAATCGCTGAGTGTCGATACCGCCAGCTTGTGTCGTAGCAAGCTTTTCGGGCTCATGACGATCAGCGGCTTACGATATTGGCGCAACATTTGCCGGCGCAGCAAATGAAAAATTTGCGCCGGGGTGGTGGGTACGCAGACTTGGATATTGTGGTCGGCACACAACTGTAAATAGCGCTCCAGGCGAGCCGAGGAATGTTCGGGGCCTTGGCCTTCAAAACCGTGCGGCAGCAGCATCACCAAGCCGCTGAGTTTGCCCCATTTGGTTTCACCGGAGGAAATGAATTGGTCGATGACCACTTGCGCGCCGTTGGCGAAATCACCGAATTGCGCTTCCCAGATCACCAATTTATTCGGTTCGGTGGAACTGTAGCCGTATTCGAAACCCAAGACGCCGGCTTCCGAGAGCAGGGAGTTAAAGATTTGGGCGCGGCCCTGGTTTTCGCTCAAATGTTTCAGCGGGATGTAGTTTTCACCGTTGGCCTGATTCAGCAAAATAGCATGGCGATGCGAGAAAGTACCGCGGCCGATGTCCTGGCCGGTCAATCGCATGTCATATTTTTCGAGTAGCAGCGTCGCATAAGCCATATTTTCCGCAAAGCCCCAATCCATGGGGATTTCGCCAGCCGCCATTTTATTGCGGTCATCCATGACTTTGGCGACTCTGGGGTGCAACTCAAAACCCTCCGGCAAGCTTTGCAAGCGTTGATTACAGAATTGGAGATACTCCAAATTTATAGAGGTGTGGGCTGGCGTGTCCCAATGTTTGTTTTGATAAGGCACCCAGCGCGCTGAGTATGAGTAAACATTGTTATCGATAATCGGCCGCGACACCGGTTGACCTTCGTTGAGCAGTTGTTGGTAATCCTGCTCCATTTTCTGCACCATGTCTTCGGTGACGACACCTTCCGCCATTAATTTTTGAGCATAGATTTGCGGCGGCGTTTGGTGATCGCGAATGGATTTGTACATCATCGGCTGGGTAGCCGCCGGTTCGTCGGCTTCGTTGTGGCCGTGGCGGCGATAGCAAATCAAGTCGATCACCACATCTTTATGAAAGGTATTGCGGTAATCCAATGCCAATTGCGTGATGAAAATCACCGCTTCCGGATCGTCGCCGTTGACGTGAAATACCGGCGCCTGAATCATGTTGGCAACGTCGGTGCAATACAGGGTGGAGCGCGCGTCGAACGGGTTGCTGGTGGTAAAGCCGATTTGGTTATTAATGACGATATGTACCGTTCCGCCCGTTGAAAACGCCCGCGTTTCCGACATATTCAAGGTTTCCATCACAATACCCTGGCCGGCAAACGCGGCGTCGCCGTGAATTAATATCGGCAAAATTGCGTCAAAACCATCCGGGCCATGGCGATCTTGGCGGGCTTTTACTGAACCTTCCACCACCGGATTGATGATTTCCAAATGCGAGGGGTTGAAGGCCAGCGTCAAATGAATCGGGCCACCCGGTGTGGCGATATTGGACGAAAAGCCTTGGTGGTATTTGACGTCGCCGGTCAATACGCCGGGCGAGGACGTGTGAGTGCCCTCGAATTCGCCGAACAATACCGCCGGGCTTTTGCCCAATATATTAATGAGTACGTTCAAACGACCACGATGGGCCATGCCGATGACGATTTCCTTGCCTTTGTGTTCGCCGGCGCGCTGGATTAATTCGTCCAGTATCGGAATCAAAGACTCGCCACCTTCCAGCGAAAAGCGTTTTTGGCCGACATATTTGCGGTGCAGGAAGCGCTCCAGGCCTTCGGCCGCAATCAACAACTTTAAAAGCCATTGGCGCTTTTCCGGATGGCTACTGAAATCCGGTTTTGCGCCTTCCAGTTTATCCTTGATCCAACGCTTCTTCTCGTCATCGACGATGTGCATGTATTCGCTGCCGATGCTGCCGCAGTAAATTTCGTTAAGCGTTTGAATAATCGCTTTTAGAGGCAAGCGATCAACGCCGCACAGGCCGCCGGTATCGAACAGGGTGCTCATGTCCGCATCCGTCAGACCATAATATATAGGTTCCAAGTCTGCGGGGATGCTTTGCGATTGGCCAAGCGGGTTGTTAGAGGCTATCTGATGGCCTTTGACCCGGTAATGATTGATCAAACGGGCTACCGCCGATTGCTTCTTGACGCTTTGCTCGGTAAAACCCTGCATTCTGGCCAGTCTGCCTGGTTCTGCAATCGCCAATTTTTCGAAGCGTTCCACAATCACGCTGTGCGGCGTGTCTTCGGTGGCGCCACTGCGAATGTGGTCGAAGCGCTGTCGCCAGCTTGGGCTGATGGATTCCGGATTGCTCAAGTACTGTTCGTACAAGTACTCGATGAAATGGGCGTTGCCTCCGTACAATGAGGAGGACTCTTCAAATTGTTTAAGCAGGCTACTCATGCAAACATCCAGGTTTTCGGCAAGTTCAGCCGATTATGTTAGAACTAAAATGTTATATTACCAAGGACAATGTGTTGTAACGGGCTAGTGCATCAAGTGATTCCAGTTTCATTTGGTTGATTCAATATCGGGAAAAAACATGGCTGATAATAAAGTAGTTATCAAAATTAATTATGATAGGAAACACCCAAGCATAAACGCGGAGCCGCAAACGGTAACGGTTTGGCATATTCGCAGGATACTGGTTGCGGTTCTGGTGTTAGTTTTGATGCTAATAGTATTATTTTCATGGTTTGGTGGCGGCGATGAAGATACCGATACTCAGATCGATACCACGGAAAAAGTTCAAAAATTAAATACACCGGATGTTGAAATGGTTGAACGGCAGGAGCCTGCGCTATTGGAAAAGCCAGTGCCGCCGATAGTACAGCAGGCATCAGCTAACTCAGAAAGTGTTAAAAAAATAGACAGTGTTAAAAAGCCGGCGGCGATTATATTGGACCGCAAGGTTATCAGAGCCTCTTTAAATACCGAACCCAAGGATGATGAGCCCGGCGAACCGATTAAGTCGCCGCTGAGAGTTATTCCTAACCAATCCCGGGAAGTTTTTTATTTTAGTGAGATAAAAAACATGAAGGGTAGATCTTTGTTTCATCGATGGTCGCGTAACGGTCAAATCGTGCATCAAAAACAATTGGATATGAAAGATAAAATAACCAAGGTATGGTCTAGTAAAATCTTGTCTGCCAAAGATAAAGGCGAATGGCAAGTACAGTTGACGGATAAGAAAGGTAAGGTATATTCCGAGGTCAATTTTTCAGTTAACCCTGAATAATAGTTTTATTTATAAACGCCGGGTGATAGAATTGCTTGCGTTTTTTGATTAACGAGGAAAATATGACTGACTTTAATAAACTATCCGAAGCCGAATTACAGGCTGTTATTGATAATGCCGAAAAAGCATTAAAAGAAAGACAATCCAGTAAACGTAAGGAAGTTATTGCGCAAATTAAGGAATTAGCGGCTTCTATCGGTGTAACGGTCGATATTCAAGACGGCGAAAAAAAATCCGAAAGAAAAACCGGCAAAGTTGCGGCTAGATACCGTAGTCCTAACGATGCGTCCTTAACTTGGTCTGGCCGTGGATTGGCGCCGAAATGGATGCAGGAACTACTGGCCTCAGGTCGCAATAAAGCCGAGTTCGAAATTAAATAATCTTCGGATTCAAACCGTAGTCTGGTTTATCCAGTCTTTTAAACGGTTTGCTACCCAGGCTCCATCGTCCAAACATAGATCATGGCCCGCCCACGGGTGCTTGAAGATGTCGATTTGCCATTTATTATGAACGGCGTCGGAACAAGCCGGTGCGACTAAACGGTCGCCCCGGCCGTTCAATATCAGCAAGGGTGTCTCGGGTTTTTTCTGACTAGGCCGATAGCGTGCCGCTGCTTTTAGCTGTCTGATTCCATTAGCAAGGCTGATAGGCCGAACTTGCTGTATGGCGGTCCAGGCCTTGGCCGTTTCCGCGTAGAGATTTGGCCGGTTACTAACCAGCCGAAGGATTGCCAGTTCTCTGTGATACAAATCCCTTTCCAGTAATAACTGAAAAAACTGCGGATAACTCTGCCAACGCATGCGCCGATAAAACGGGCTTAAGCCTGCAAAGCTGGTGTTGACCAGGGCGGCAGCGGCGATGTCGTGCGGATAGCGCTGTAACCACTCCCAGGCTACCATGCCGCCGAGCGATAGTGCGAGTAACGTTACCGGCTTTGCCAGCAAGCCATAGTCTAAAGCCTGGCCGCGGACTTGTGCCGTTATCGCTTCGATGCTGCCCGGGCTAGGTTCTTGGTAATACCGGCCGGTGCCCGGCAAATCGATAGTACTGACGGTTGATCGCGGAAAAGCCTGTTGCAACATATCCGGAAAATTTCCCCAATGTGCAGCCTCTCGGCACAGACCACGCAGTAATAACCAATGTTGTCCGGCTGCTGCTTCAGGCATACCAGAAATCCATCGCTTGTTGCCGATTATGTTCTTGCTGTTGGCTGGTCAATGTCGCCCATTTTTGCGGATAGAGCAGGCTGCGATACAGGAAATCGAATAAGGTCAGATGCCGACGCATGATGCGCTGTTGGCGATGCGGCAACAAGGGGTGAAACAAGCCGTGACGTTGAAACAAATGCGTCGGGCTTTTACGCAGCCACAGCCAAGAGCCCATCTCCAGCGTCAACGGCAGAAACACGCGCTGTCTACCGTGCCGGTCGATAAAGTCGTCATATAGATAATCCCATAAATCGCCGCTGATGACGTATTCCTGGCTCATAGGCTCTATTTTATAAAAATGATGCGGGTAGCAGCGATCAAACAGTTGTTTTAAGCCGTACGCTTCGGCGATGCCTGGAAACGGCGTCTGGCAGGACGCATAGGGAAACCATAATCTATCGTGGATGCCAAACCCAGAATGCAGATCGATAGCAATCGATAACGGGGCATTGAACAGATGTTTATGCACCACCCGGCATAGGGCTTGGGCTTCCTTTTCCATTTTCGATTCATCGCCGCGATACCAGGGCAGTTTGGCGCTGAAACGCTGGCCGCTGTATAGACGGGTATTGCCGCTACTTTCGATAGGCGAATTGCGCATCAAATCCACGCCATGGCCGTTGCAACGGGTTCCCCGATAGACGCCTACCGGGTTGACGATGGGCACAAATACCAATCGCGAATGCTGCAAACGAGCGTTAAATTCCTGATCCCAATCCAATAATTGCAGTATGGTTTGCAAGTAGGCCAATATGACTTCCGAGCCGATTTTCTCCAGGCCATGCACGCCGCCGAAAAAAGCCAATACCGGGACGTCCGGGCTGTTTGAACCCAGGCTGAGGCAATGGATGGGAAATTGCGTGTCTTTGTAGCTTATTTGCTCGACGATCTCGCAATGGGCGCGGTCGCCGAATTGCCGGATCAGTGCTTCGAGCTGATCCAACTCCGGGAATGAACGATTTTCCATGAATTCGCGCCAATCTACCCCGCCAGTGATTTTTCGATGTAGCGCTGTCTTTTTTTGGGTGCGATTTTATCGACCTCCACCATGATCAGGCCGTCGATACAATTGTTAAAGTCCGGGTCGATATTGAAGGCGACGAAATGGCAGCCTTTATCGACACATAATTCCACGTATTGTTTATAAAGCGTAGGGACTTTGACGCCCAGTTTTTTTAGTTCGCTATTCAATATTTTGAAACTGGTGGAGTAGTCGGCACTGAATTCGGTGGCGGCAAATGCCTTGCCTTGTTGCGAAATTACGAACGGTGTTCTGGCTTTGGTGTGCTGTAAATCGGAGGCGAATTGTTGTTGATAAAAACCGATAATCAGTTCTTTGGCGGCCTGTGGATAGGCGTTGCTGATACTAACCGGGCCGAATAGGTATTTGATGTCCGGCCGTTCGCGCAAATACGCGCCGATGCCATACCAAAGATAATCCAGGCTGTGTTGCCCCCAATAACGCGGTTGCACAAAGCTGCGGCCCAATTCAATGCTGTAGGGCAGATAAGTTTCAAATTCGCTACGCAAATCGAACAGGGTTTGCGTATAAAAGCCGTCCACGCCGTGGCTGGCCATAATAGCCGAGCCTTCGCCGACTCGATATGCGCCGACGATTTCCAGATCGTTGTCGTCCCACAGCACGATATGGCTGTAGTAAATATCGAATTTGTCCAGATCCAAAGCCAGGCCGGTGCCTTCCTCGACCGTTCTGAAGGTCAGCTCGCGCAAGCGGGCGATCTCCCGCATCACCGGGCAATCGTCTTGAAACTGGTATAAAAAGATCTTTTTGCCGTCGCGAGTTTCGCCAAGCAGACGCGATTGGTACAAGGCCTTCTTCACCGCTTTGGTGTCAGAAGGATGCACTACGGTGGCGACGGTTTCGAATAGTGCCGGTTTGTTTTTCCTGCCCAGGTTTTGCACGTGCTTGCGAAAGCGTTGACTAAGCTGTTTGTTGCTTTCCTCGCTATCGGCAATAACTTGGTAAGGTACGGGTGCGCCGACCATGAATTTAATTTCCTGGCCCTTTTTGTTGAACATCTCCTTGACTAGTAGCATCGTGCCCAGCGGTTTGTATAGCGTCGAGGCGCTATAAAACAAGGCGGAGTTTTTGGCTTTGATAAAGATCGGCAGGATTGGACATTGCGCCCTGCGGGCCAGCTTGATAAAACCGGATTGCCAGGCACCGTCGCGGATGCCTTTAGGGGTGATGCGCGAGACTTCGCCGGCCGGAAAGAAAATGATCGCTTCTTCATGCTCCAGCGCATCCAGCATCACTTTATAGACGTCTTTCAGTTTTTTCTTCTCGGATAACACATCAACCGGGAGGAAGATTGATTGCAAAGGCTCCATGTGCGACAAGACCCGGTTGGCGACGATGCGCACGTCGGGTCTTACTGATCGAATCAATTTCACCAGGGCTAAGCCATCCAATGTGCCGATCGGGTGATTGGCGACGATCAGCAAGCGACCTTCGGAGGGGATATTGTTGTAACAATCGTTGCTGACTTGATAATTAAACTTGAAATAATTCAGTAGTTTGTCGAGAAACGCGAAGCCGCGTAGATGTTGGTTTTTACGGATAACGTCGTTGAAATCGTCTTCGTGGATCAGTTTTTTTAAAGCTTGTACGACCAGCTTATTGTCTTTGCCAAATTTAAAGTCGGGATAGGTTTCTTGCAGAATGCGTTCAGCATCGATCATCGCTCAGTGTCCTGGAAAAAGGAGTATGGCGGGGGATTCTAGTGAGCGAATATGTCAGAAATATGTCAGTCGTGGGCTTATATAAAAGCTGATCAATCAATGGTTGGCTGGCGCGTAACAAATTGCGCCATCTCGGGAGAGGGTAATGTCGCTGGCGTGTATTCGAAGCTGGAATTATAGTTCGGGCTATCTGATGTATGCGGGTCGGAACAGCGCGTCCGGCCCGCGTTTCATTCTTGTTTTTTACAACCTGATAACGACAATTAGTGAGCTTTCCGGCCGGATTTTTCCGGTGTCAACACGGTGTTTTGCGGTGGCTGGCTGTTGTCCAGATCCGGATAATCCTTGGTGTAATGCAGGCCCCGGCTTTCCTTGCGCTGTTGCGCGCAGCGGATGATCAGCTCGGCGACGATAACCAGATTGCGCAGTTCCAACAAATCGCTGGTGATGCGGAATTGGCCGTAGTATTCGGCGATTTCGTCTTTCAGCAACACCAGGCGGTTCATGGCGCGTTCCAGGCGTTTATTGGTGCGAACGATGCCGACGTAATCCCACATGAAACGGCGTAATTCGTCCCAATTGTGCGCGATTACCACTTCCTCGTCCGAGTCCCCGACTTTGGATTCGTCCCAATCCGGCAGCGGCAGAGGTTCCGGCAATTGTGCGAAATTGCGGCGAATGTCCTGATTGGCCTGCTCGGCGAACACCAAACATTCCAACAGAGAATTGCTGGCCATGCGGTTGGCGCCGTGCAGCCCGGTGCAGGCGACTTCGCCGATGGCGTAAAGGCCGGGGATGTCGGTGCGGGCGTTGGCGTCGGTTAATACGCCGCCGCAGGTATAATGCGCCGCCGGCACCACGGGGATCGGTTGCTGACTGATGTCGATATCCAGTTCCAGACATTGCATATAAATAGTGGGGAAGTGCTTTTGGATGAACTCTCGCGATTTGTGGCTGATGTCCAGGTAGACGCATTCGATACCGTGTTTCTTAATTTCGCTATCGATGGCGCGGGCGACAATGTCGCGCGGCGCCAGTTCCATGCGCTCGTCGTAACGGCGCATGAAACGCTCGCCGTCGGGCAGGATCAAATGTGCGCCTTCGCCGCGCACCGCTTCGCTAATTAAAAAAGAACGCGCGGTGGGGTGATACAGACAAGTAGGATGAAATTGCATGAATTCCATATTGCTTATCCGGCAGCCGGCCCGCCAGGCCAATGCAATCCCGTCGCCGCTGGAAATGTGCGGATTGGTCGAATACAGATAAACCTTGTTGGCGCCGCCCGTCGCCAATACCACGACTTTGGCGGCAATCGATTTGATGCTGCCGGATTTGCTGTCCAATACATAGGCGCCGCATATGCGTTGTTCGCTTGCCCCGAGCTTGGTGGCGGTGATCAGTTCGACGACATTGTGGTATTCCAGGAGGGTGATATTCGGGTGCGCCTGCGCGCGCTCGATCAACGACAGCGAGACGGCTTTGCCGGTGGCGTCGTCGGTATGCACAATTCGCCGGTGCGAATGGCCGCCTTCGCGGTTCAAATGCAATTGTTTGGCACCGTCGGCGTTACGCTCTTCGGTAAAGTTCACGCCTTGTTGACGCAGCCATTCGATGCTTTGCCGGCCCTGTGCGACGGTGAGTCTGACTATCTCTGGATCGCATAAGCCGGCGCCGGCGATCAAGGTGTCTTCGATATGCGATTCTATCGAATCGTATTCTTCGTCAAATACCGCAGAGATACCGCCTTGGGCGTAATAAGTGCTGCATTCGGTCAATGCAAATTTGGCGAGCACTGCCACCTTATAGGTGTCGGCAAGATGCAACGCAAGACTCAGCCCGGCACCGCCACTGCCGGCGATAAGGATGTCGTAATGGGAATCAGCGGTATTGTTGGGTTGGTTTGCTGTCAGTGTGGTCAACTTTGCGGCCGGATGAATAGTTTTAGCGTTTTCGAATAATATCTGGTTTTAATCCTGCGGTAATTTTTTTTGTGTTGCCAGAACTAATGAGGTTTAATTCTGTCCACTTCAATATCAAAATAGCGCAGTGAACGAACAAGAAACGAATACCGAAGATCTGGATCAAGAGCTGGTGCGCCGTGTGCAGCAAGGCGATAAAGCCGCCTTCGATCTTTTGGTGATCAAATACCAGCACAAGATCGTCCACTTGGTGAATCGGTACGTCAAGGATCCGAGCGAAGCTCAGGATGTGGCGCAGGATAGCTTTATCAAAGCTTACCGGGCTTTGGGAGATTTTCGTGGTGACAGCGCCTTTTACACTTGGTTGTATCGCATAGCGATTAATACCGCCAAAAACTATTTGTTGTCGCGTTCGCGCCGTCATTTTGATTACGAGATCGATGTTCAAGATGCCGAACAAGTAGAAAACGCGCCACAACTAAAAGATATAGAAACGCCTGAAAATTTGTTGATGAACGAACAAATCGTGGCGGTCATTAAATCGGCTATCGAGAGGTTACCAGAAGAGATGCGGATTGCAATTACGCTCAGGGAGTTTGAAGGGATGAGTTACGAAGAAATCGCGGAAGCAATGGATTGCCCCATCGGGACAGTACGCTCGCGGATTTTTAGGGCTCGCGAAGCCATAGACCAAAAATTAAACCCATTGCTCGACTAAAGGTGTATCGATGCAAGAACAACTTAACGAAAAACTTTCCCAACTGATAGACGACGAACTGGATAGCCAACAGGCGCTGTCGCTATTGCAGACTTTGCAGAACGACGGCTTGCTGAAAGACAAGTTGCGTCGGTATCAAATTGCCAGTCAAGTTATGAAGACTGGCGAATATTCTCACGTTACCAGCGATTTTGTGGACAAGATTCACGAACAGATTAGGCAAGAACCCACCTACTTCTTACCCCGTAAAAAATCGGCGGTAAATTGGCAAAAGGCGGCTTTCGCGATTGCCGCGTCGGTGGCACTGGCCGTCGTGTGGGTCAGCAGTAAAGTGGATAAACAAATGCATAACCCGCTCGGTTCGGTCGAGATGGTGGCTCAGGGTAAAGACGTATCAGCCGAGGAAATGCATGCTCGATTCAAGGATTATCTGGAAGCCCATGACAACGCGATGTATGTCAATAGCGTGCAAGCGGGACAACCCTACGCACGGGTGGTGGGCTATCGGCAGGAATAAGCGCGTGAGAGTTTTAAAAGCCTTTTTGCTGTGCGTTGTTTGTCAAAGCGCTTTCGCCGATAAGGATCAAGTGACGGCCCGACAATGGCTGGATAATATGAACCGGGCGATGAAAACCCTCAACTACCGGGGTACCGTGATCTTCATGAAAAACGGTCAGCTCGATACGATGAAATATCAGCATAGTGTTGAAAACGGCGTCGAACAGGAGCGCTTGGCGTCTTTGAATTCGCCGATGCGGGAAGTGACACGTAAATCCAACGAAGTGACTTGTACATTTAAGGAAACCAGTCAAAAAGTGGTGAATCATCATCCGTTGGATAGTTCGTTTATCGTCAATTTGCCGCAGAACACCGCTAACCTGGAAAAAAATTATCAATTAGTTTTGTCGGGTCAGGAATCCATCGCGATGTTGCCTACGCAAATCGTCAGTGTCGAGCCTACCGATGCGCTGCGCTACCCGAGAAAAATCTGGGTGGATACCCAGCATTTTTTGCCGCTGAAAGTCGAAGTGTACAATTTGGACGGTAGTATCCTGGAGCAAGTAGTTTTCACCGATTTAATGACCGACTCATTAGCCGAGCCCCACGCCGGCAATGTCGACGACAACAGCTTTCATGTCAAACATATCCACTCCGCTCAAGCCGAACCGTTTGAAAATGCCACATTCGTATTGAAGAATTGGCCGTCTGGGTTTGAGCCGGTATTTTTTATTCGCAATTCCATCCAGCAATCTCAGAAAGCCGTAGATCATCTATTGATTAGCGACGGTTTTTCTACCGTGTCGGTGTATCTGGAAGCCAAAGAATCGCAAGGTATGAATGGTTTGCATAGCCTGGGTTCTGTCAATTCGTTCAGTAAGGTGATTGGCGATACCCAATTCACTGTACTGGGTGAAGTACCCGCCAAAACAGTCGAGCTAATTGCTGACGGCATAGCGCTACGTTAGCGTGTCATTTTTGTAACAAATCAAATGTATGAGTGGAGATTACATGCTTAATAAGCTGTTTTATGGAGTTTTGATATTTTTATTGGCGATTGATGCAAGCTATGCGCAATTGCCCGATTTTACCGAAATGGTTAAAACCAATGGGGATGCGGTGGTCAATATCAGCACGACCCAAAAGGCTGCAGATCCGCAAGCGGGCGTCGATCAACAGCAAATGCCTGAGGATATGCCGCCGGAAATGGAAGAGTTTTTTCGGCGGTTTTTCCAGGGCCCTGGGCGTGGAGGTAATTCACCACGAGAAACCAACTCCTTGGGCTCAGGGTTTGTGATTTCCAAAGACGGATACGTCTTGACTAACCACCATGTGGTCAACAATGCGTCCGAGATTGTCGTTAAATTGAAAGATCGCCGGGAGTTGATTGCCAAGCTGATCGGCTCCGACGAAAGCACCGACGTGGCCCTATTAAAAGTAGAAGCTAAGGACCTGCCGGTAGTGGAAGTCGGTTCGCCGGAGCAATTGCAAGTGGGCGAGTGGGTGCTGGCTATCGGTACGCCGTTCGGTTTCGATCAATCGGTCACCGCCGGTATCGTCAGTGCTAAAGGGCGCAGTCTGCCGGATGGCAATTATGTGCCGTTCATCCAAACCGACGTCGCCATCAATCCGGGCAATTCAGGCGGCCCCTTATTCAATATGCAAGGCAAGGTGGTCGGAATTAACTCGCAAATCTACAGCCGTTCCGGCGGCTATATGGGCTTATCGTTTGCCATACCTATCGATGTGGCGATGAACGTGGTCGACCAAATTAAAAGTAAAGGTAAAGTCTCGCGGGGCTGGTTGGGTGTACAAATCCAGGATGTAACCCGGCAGTTGGCGGAGTCGTTTGGTATGGACCGGCCGCACGGTGCCTTGGTTTCTAAAGTGATACCCGGCGGACCCGCCGAAAAAGCCGGGATTCAAATTGGCGACATTATTGTTGAGTTTAACGGCCAAGTCATCGAAACGTCCGGTGAATTGCCGCCTAGAGTGGGTATGACGCCTATCGACGAAAAAGCCAAGGTTAAAATTATTCGCCAGGGTGATAAGCAGGATCTTAGCGTGAAAATTGGCTTGTTGCCTGCGCAACCGTCCTCTTTGGCAAACGCGCCCGCCGCTGCGCCTGAAGTCGCTGTGAATCGGCTGGGATTGGCTGTTGCCGATTTAACCACCGAGCAACGCCAGCAATCGCAGGTTGAGAAAAACGGCGTAATAGTACAAAAAGTTAACAAAGGCATAGCAATGGACGCCGGCATTCAGCCAGGGGATATTATTTTGCGCATTCAAAATAATGTGGTGCGTGATGCCGCCGAGTTTAACTCTATCGTCGCGAAATTACCGGTTGAAAAATCGATAGCACTTTTGGTACAACGTAATGGCAGCCCGGTGTTTTTAGCGTTTAAAATCGAGAAATAATAGGGGTAACTCAATGCCTGTTGCCAGCGATGTAATGCACTTGATCGGCAATACGCCGGTAGTGAAATTACATGAAGTCGTGTTGGAAAACTCCACGACTGTGCTGGCAAAGTTGGCATCGCAAAACCCCGGCGGCTCGGTTATGGACTGAATCGGTGTGGCTATGATTCAAGTCGCGGAGCAAGCGGGGCGCTTGCTAAATAGGGCGCTTTTGTCAAGGCCCAGCAAATCGTCAGGCAGTCCTGGGCGCTATATCCAGGGTTGCCGACATGATCAAAAACCGTTTTGATTTGGCGGTGGAGCTAGTCGAAACTCCGGTTATCTCGGGCGGCGCGAGCACGGCATTGATGGGCGTGGAGAAAGCCGTGGTGACCATTGTTCATGACACTGGCGAGCGCTTTTAAGTATGAGCTGACGCCGTTTTATCCGGCATTCTGCTGGAGCAAAAAATAATAATGACAAATCCCAGCATCAAAATCCGTTCTACCGGACTCGGTTACTTTATTAACCGCATTCAAACCCTGTTTGTCAGCATGTTGCGTATTTGGACGATACCCATCGTTCTGATGCTCAGCCTGTCGTCCGGCTTTACCACCTATTACGGTTTATCGCATTTCATCACGCCCTGGATTGCGTTGGTGATTACCGTCGCCATTCAATCCATCATCGTTATCTGTTCTTTGGAAATGGCCGGCATTCATTGGAAGGCCAACAGGATGCGCTACTTTACCGTGGTGGCGTCTTTGGCGGTGGCAATTGCGGCTTCAGTGACTTTTTCCTATTTCAAATTTTACGAAATATCCGAGCAGGAAACGCTGCATATTAATAGGCTGAACGAGTTAAGACAGCAGACCAAAAATTATCTGGACAGTATTCTGCAAGTTAAAAGCCAGATGCTGCACCAACAAAAACAGGATCTGGAAAAAGCTTCGCTGGATGCCAGTCAGGCGTATTTTGGAACGCATAATGAAATCGGCCCCGGCTATAAAAATCAGGTAGGCGAGGGACCGTTCTGGCGCCATTACAACCAAATTTACCAAGAAAAGAAGCAGGCCTTGCAACAGCAGGAACAAGCTTTTCAGACCTTGGACAGTAATATCCGACTGTTGCAAAGCAACCTGAACCAATTGGATGTGACTAACGACAAGGAAGCCACCTATACACAATTCTTAAAAAATTATCAGGATATACAGCTTGGGGTGAACCAACTTGCCAGCAGCATGGGTATGTCTTTACCCGATGCACCCTTGCTGATGACCTATAAACAGTTTGTTGAGGAAGTTAAACCCTCGTTTGCGATGTGGCGCGGGTTTTCCTGGTTTGCATTTGCCTGCGCGGCGATGGTGGATTTTTTCACCGTGTTACTGTCTTATCGCTTGGAATTTACAGCACCGGGACCGTTGACGATCCAGGAAGAAGAACTGGTGTTTGAATGCCTGCGACAATTCACCGAGTTTCGGATCAACGAGAACGATGAACTGGAAATGGTCATCGAAAAATCCGACTTGGAAAAAGCCCGCCGTTACTCGGATTGGTCGCGAATGTTCGTGGTCGGCTTGCTGCTCAGCCGCGGTTTCTTGCGTAAAGTAGACGATAGAACCGTGGAGTTTGCGCCGAATCTTTACCCGCTGATTGCCGAAAAAATGTCCGACAAAATCGCCGCGCTTAAACAAAAAGCCGCTGCTGCAGCCGGTGTTGTCAGCCATGAATAGCGCTGGCACCGAATTAGAAGTCTGGCTGGCCGGCGGCGATTTATTTGAAGAGTCGCTGGCCGATGCGGCGGAGCAATGGATCGCTGGTTTCGACGCCGACCGGCAAGTGGTGCAGCTAAAACTCGGGCCGTATAAAAAACTCTTTTTACGGCCAAAAAAGTTCGTCAAACGCTTTTATCACCATATTCACCCGCTGACGATAGAAAGCTGGCAATACCGGCGGCAGCTGAGTATGTTCGACGATTTTTGCACTGTGGACTTGGCGCTGGATTTGCGCTTTCAGGCCACCCTGGCTTATGTGCTGAAAAACAGCGAAATGCTGCCTACGATTAACCAACACATCAAGCAGTTGTATGCCGATATTATTGATGATGTGGTCAATCTTGAGTTGCAAACGCTGGCTGATGGCAACTGGATTCAAGCCGGTCTAATTGAAACCGAGAAACGCATTGCGCTGGCCATTAACCAAGTGTTAATGCAACAGCATATTCAATCGCAAGCCCTGTGTAGCCTTACTGCCAGCTTTAACGAATTTCCGAACGTGCAGTTGGGCCGGGACAGCGTTTATCTGAACGTGTTGAAAAAGACTTTTGAGTTGAATGAAGAACGCACCCGCGAACTCTCCCGGCAGCAGCGGTTGCAGGAGGAAGAGGAAATACACGAAAAACGCCTGCAACTGGAACATTTGCGCCGTATATCCGAGCTGGAATTACTGATGCAGGCTCAGGAAGCCGAAAAGCAGCGGCGCTTGTTGGAAGACAAACAAGATCAGCTTACTCAGCAGTTGGAACTTGAGAAGCGTTTGTATGCCGAACAGCTACGCCACGAAAACGAGTTAAAGGCGATGCGTCTGGAAGCGGAGTTGCTGGCCCAGGAAACCCAGCAGGCCAGGCAAAGGCTTGCGGAAAGTCAGCAGCTCTCGGAACAATTGACCCACCAGGCGGAATTGCACGATAAAAAGGTACTTGCCGATATTCGCTTGCAGCAACGCACGCAAAGCTTATGGCAAGAGAATGCTTCAACGAACGAAACAGGGAGTGACCATGCACAGCAATAAATTCATAAGTGTAAATTATCGGTTGTTGGTTTTATTAATGACTGCATTATTGGCGGCTTGTAGCAGTACACCGCGTCCTCTGCAATTCCGCACGGAAATCGATTCGTTAGTCGCCGTTAGCGCTCCGCAAAGCAATATGCGATTCGTAGTATTGCCGGGCAATGCCGGCGGCAATGAACAGGATTTGCAGTTTATCGAGTTTAAAAGCTATATCGAAAAAGTCCTGGCCAATCGCGGCTACAGCAAGGCCGCGAGTCTGCAAGACAGCAACTTGGTGATGTTCTTAAGTTACGGCGTCGGTGCGCCGGAAGTCCACCAGTATAGCTACGAAGTACCATTGTGGAACGACATGGGTTATTACTATCCGTACCGCATGTCCCGATTTTACAATGGCTATTATCCCGGTTTTGGTTGGGGTTACGGCGGCTATTCGCAACGCACCGAATCCTACACGACGTTCCGGCGCTATCTGGTGTTGGAAGCCTGCGATAAAGAAGCCTATTTGCAACAGCAGCAACGCAAACAGTTATGGAAAACCAGCGTACAAAGTAACGGTTCCAGTAACGACTTACGTCTGGTGTTCCCGTATATGGCAGCCGCAATGCAGCCCTATCTAGGCACTAACACCGGGCATATGATCACTGTGGATATAGACGAAACCAATACCTTGGTGCGTAGCCTGCTGGGTCCATATCAACCCAGCACACCGCAACCGCGATAAAGAAGGGATTGGGTTGTCCGCCTGCTGCTGAGCTGCATTGTAGGCAACATATTGACAATGCTTGGTGGCGGATACAGACTGAGGGTACCCAGCCAAGCCGTGGGACGAATTTGATCTCCAGTATCCGGTTGGCCGAGCCGAAAGTTTAAGGATGAAAGTAAACAATAATAATCAGGAGAGCAGCATGAAAACAATCGTTTTGGGATTTGTCTTGGCTTTCAACAGCCTGACTGCACACGCTGCAAAATACGGTCTGGAGCCGGGCGATGCGGTACTGACCAATTGCCACGAAATTTATACCCGGGGGGTGGTTAAAGCCAAAGTCGATGACGGCTATACCGTGCACTTTCCCAAGAACGCCGGGCCTATCCAGTGTCCGCCGTTTCGTTGGCATGCAGAGTTCGTGTTGCCGTTTCAATCGGTTTCGGAGTATAGCCTGAAGTTTTTGGGCGGCTTAAAACGCGACATCCTGTTTCAAGTAGGCGAACCGGTGACTTTTCGGGTCGATACCGACAGGCGCGTCGTCAAAACCAAAGCCAGCATTGATATTGACGCACAGATTACCGACATCAGCAGCAACGGCGCGATAGCCGTGAAGTTAATCAGCACTGACCCGGAAGCGGCGGCGACATTTTGGCAATGGATAGGCGGCAATTATGTCGATTTGCGGCATAAATATTTGGAACTGGAACGGGATAAAAGATCTCGCTAAGCTAAACACCTTCAGGTAATTGCCAACGCAAGCACCGGCACTCTTAGCTATCTTCTAATGGATCATCGTCCGGATGCAGAAGGAGGGAAACACATGGCTCAATTGCTAAGAGGGTATGAGGAGAATGACTTGCTATTCAGTTCCCAAGCTTTTGATTGGCATAGGGTCCAACTGGATTTGACTCCTGGTTTGCTTATTTTCCTTATTTCCCCTACGCTTCCGGTCAAACTCACTGAAGCGGCGCCTTCCGTATGAAGATGATCGTAAAACCGGGAGTGGTCTGGGGCGGCGTATGGGTAGAGACGGTATGAATTCGACATTTTTCCATCTGACAAAAGTTGATCGAACTGCCAATCCCTATGCAAGATGACCTCAACATCACCATGGATCAGCTGCGGGTCGGGTTGTATATCCACCTCAATCTCAAGTGGTTTGATCACCCATTCTCGTTCAGCCATTTCAAGATTAAAAACGAGGCGCAGATCAAGACCCTTCAGAGTCTTGGGCTGAAATCGATTCGTTACGATCCGGCCCTCAGCGATGTCCATCCGCTGCCTAAAAAAACACAGCAGGTAGAGCAACCACAGGTTGCCGCCAAGCCGGATATTTCGCCGGCGTTGGCAGCCAAACTGGCGCTGGTCGAGCGGATCCAGCAGCAGCGCGAGGTGGCGGCGCGGATTGAAAATGCCTTTATCGATACCGCTAAAACGATACACGGCATTGAGAAAAGCCTGTTTACCATGCCGGCGGAAACCGTGCGCAAGGCTGGGCAATTGGTGGACCAAATTGTCGACTCGCTGCTTTGCGCACCGGAACTTGCTATACATGTCATGATCGGCAAAGCGGGTGCCGAGGAAATGTATTACCACTCTTTGAACGTCACCATGCTGTCCCTGATGATGGCTCGCGACATCCAGCTTCCGCAAGAACTGGTCGGCAGCCTGGGTATAGGCGCGCTGTTTCACGATATTGGCCATAAGGAAATTCCGACAAAAATTCTGATGAAAAAGGAGCCGCTTAATGAGGCTGAGCGGCATTTGTTTGAAATGCATTGCCAGTACGGCGCGGATATTGGCCAGCGGCTGGGATTGGCGCCGGCCGTGGTGACCATCATCCGCGAACACCACGAATGGTTCGATGGGACTGGCTACCCTAATAAACTAAAGGGTGAGGCTATCGGTTTGCTTTCCCGGATTGTTGTCATTGCCAACCACTATGATGAATTGTGCAATCCGGTGAATATTAACGATGCGCTGACGCCCCACGAGGCGCTGTCGACCATGTTCGCCAAGTTGCGCAACAAATTCGATCAGAAACTGCTCCAGGTCTTCATCCGTTGTCTTGGCGTTTATCCGCCCGGCACCATCGTGCAGTTTTCCAATGGCGTGATCGGCATGGTCGTCACCGTCAATACCGCCAAGCCGATGAAACCGCTGGTGCTGATTTACGACGCGGATATTCCCAGGGATGAGGCGATTCTGGTGGACACGGCGTGCGAAGCGGATGCGAATATCGCAAAGGCGATCAGGCCGGCGCAGGTCCCGCGGGAGATATACAACTATCTCAGTCCGCGCAAACGGGTCAATTACTATTTCGATCCGAATACGCCTGGGCAGGAGCGAGCCGGATGATCAGCCTCGAACATCTGATGCTTGATTACAGCCGGTATATGATGTTGTTGGTTGAACCCGGTGAGTTGCGGATCATCGTTGCCAACAAGATTGTCGAGAAAATGCTGGGCTATTCGGAAGCCGAATTGCTGGCCATGCCGATCACCAACATCGAAAGTTCATTGCAAGACGTGTTTTATTGGGAGGACGTCCGTAACGGCCAATACCAGGATATCGAGACCCAGGACGGACTTTACCAATGCGCCGACGGTTCGATGCTGACGGTGACCAAATCCGTCAAAGTCATTGATCACGAAGGAAGCCCTTTGATTCTGGTGCAGGCCAGGGATGTACAGAACGAGCACAAGGCCGAGGATGCTCTGGCCCAGATATTGTCCCAATTGCGCGCGACGTTGGAATCGACAGGCAATGGCATTCTGGTCATCGATTGGCATGGCAAGATTGCCAACATGAACCGCCAGTTCAGCAGCATGTGGGGCATTTCCGACGAGTTGCTGCTGGAGGGTGAGGAAGCGGATATTCTCGAGTTTATTGCCGGGCTGGTTGCCGAGCCGGAAATATTTCGTATGCGCCTACAGGAACTCGTCGGCAACAGCGAAACCGAAGATATTCTGAGCCTCAATGATGGCCGGATTTTCGAATGCAGATCCCGGCCGCAATATCTAGGCGAGCACATCATCGGCCGCGTCTTCGGCTTTAACGATATTACCGAACGCAAACGGGCCGAGGAAGCATTGCGCGATTCCCGAGACGAGCTCGAAGAACAGGTGCGAAAGCGCACTGAATCCCTGCAAATGGCCAATACGCAATTACTGGCCGAGAAGGCGCGTCAAGAGGAACTGATCAGGCAGCTTGAAGAAACCCAGATGCAACTGCTGCAATCCGAAAAAATGGCTTCGATTGGTCAGCTCGCGGCCGGTGTGGCTCACGAAATCAATAATCCCATTGGCTTCGTCAACTCCAATTTGAGCACCTTGCAAGAGTATGTCGATGGCATGCTGGCACTGCTGGCGGCTTACGAACGGATTGAAGGGTCGTTGGTAAATGAGGCCTTGCAAAATATCACGCATCTGAAGCAGGAAATCAATATCGGCTATTTGCGTGAAGATATTGGCGATCTTCTGGCGGAATCCCTCGACGGCCTGCAGCGAGTGCGGCGCATCGTTAAGGATCTGAAGGATTTCTCTCACGTCGGCGAACTGGAACAGCAATCGGCGAATCTTGAGGCCGGTCTCGACAGTACGCTTAACGTGGTGTGGAACGAGATCAAGTACAAGGCCGACGTCGTCAAGGAATACGGCGGAATCCCCGAGATTAACTGCATCGCGTCCCAGCTCAACCAAGTGTTTATGAACCTTTTGATCAATGCCGTGCAAGCCATCGAGGATCACGGCCGAATTACGATTCGCACCGCGTATGACGAGCAAAATGTTTGGGTTGAGGTGGAGGACACCGGCAAGGGCATCAAGCCCGAACAGCTTGGAAAAATCTTCGATCCGTTTTTTACCACCAAATCAGTTGGCATGGGCACAGGCCTGGGCCTGTCTTTATCCTATGGGATCGTCAAAAAACACAATGGGCGAATAGAGGTGAAGAGCGAACTGGGGAAGGGTACGTGCTTTCGCGTATGTTTGCCGCGGGCTGGCTGACAGGCGCTTCAGCATTTTGCCGTTATGAGGGCGTAAATATTTTTGCCAATTCCCCCCGGTAAATAGCGGTGCCCAGCTACCAGACTGATTTAAGTGATAGATCAGAAGCAAGGCCGCTTTCAGAGCAATAACAGACCTTGGTGCTAAAGGTCGTGGAAGGCAGGTCTTTATCGCTTTTGTCTCAACTAGTCCTAACTAAAGCTAGAAGAATTCGGGTCAGCGTTACGGCAAAGCCCTGATCATGCGTGAGCATATCGCATAATATTCGCCGCCTTCCCAGGCCAGGGTAACCAAGCTAAGCGCCTTGCTATCGGTATCATTCGTTGGATCGGTAATGAGCGATAGTTGTGTTTGCCAGTACCAATTGACCGACTCGACCGATTTGGTGCAATCGCCGAACGGCGATACGACATCACCGAACAAGGTTTCCGCTTTTGCCCGAAGCGATTTCAGCGATTCCGAGAGTTCTTCCCGCTTTAAATTACTTTTTAACACCATGCCGTCTCGGGTCATATCTTGAGCATCGGTAAAGGCATTCAGCCAAGTTTCCGCATCGGCTTTATTCGGTGCTTTAAACGATAAATAGTTGTCAGCATAGGTGGGGGCACAAAAGGCCAGCGTTGATGCCAATAGCAGTCTTTTCATAATGTCTCTTCAATAGCTTGATGATTTAGTTTGGGTTGCCGTTTGAACTTGGTTGAAAACCTCTAACAGCTGAGCAATCTCTTCTTCCGTTGAGCGAGAGCCGATTTGTGGCTTGCCCTGGATTTTTGCTTCGGTCCAGTCGACGGCTTCGCCTGATCCCCAGGATAGCAGCGAGGCCAAGGTAAACACCAGCAAGCTGCGTGTCGTACCCTGGGGCAAATCTTGCTTATCCAGCAAAGTTTGGGCACGTTTGGCTACCCAGATGAATACGAGGGTGGTAATGATCAGGTTCCAGATTGATGGTAAGGTAAACAAATTCACTCCAACTTTTTAACTTGTGGCAAAACCAGCCTCTGCTCTATTTAGTCAGGGTTTAGGCTACTAGCGCTTATTACTACCGGAGGCTTGGTCGTAATGCTTTTGGGCAATATGATCGATAACGACCAAGTGATAACCTTACGCTACTCACATAACTTAAAGGTATCTGAAAAATGAAAAAACTGACTTCGGCTCTTATTCTGGCTGGTTCAATATCAGGCGCGCAAGCATCTACTTTACTGACCAGCGTTTTTACTGCCGATAATGCTTTTGAAGCGTACGTCAGCTCCAGCGCAACCTCGATTAGTAGCGCTGCTATCCTAAGCGGCAACGATTGGGGCAGCACGTATTCTTCGGTCGACAACCTAACCACCACGTCTGTTTCCTATCTGATTTTAAAAGTCACCAATCAAGGCGGCCCAGGTGCGGCATTGGGTACTTTTACGCTGTCGAATAACGACTATTTATTCGGCAATGGCGCAAATACTATTTCAACTGGCGGTACCGGTTGGAGTATGTATGTAGATTCGCTGGCGAATCCGGCATCCCCGATTGTCGCAGAGGGTGCCAATGGAATATCGCCCTGGGGCTTCCACTCCGGTATCGATTCCAGCGCGCAATGGGTCTGGTACTATAACAGTATCAATACCAATGGCGCAGGAGCATGGGGCAGTGATAATAGTACCGTTTATTTGGTCACTTCAATTACGCCAGCCGCTGTACCAGTGCCTGGTGCGATCTGGTTTATGGGTACCGGATTACTGGGTTTCCTGGGCCTGAAACGTAAACAGGCTTAATCTTCTTTGTCCTTTGCGGCTCCCCAGTTTGAGGTGACCGCCAATTATCTAAATTGGCGGTCACCGATGGGATTACTTAGGTCACCCCTGCAAAGCCTTCAACAAGCCCTGCAATTTATCGTTAGCATCTCCGAATAGCATGCGGGTGTTGTCATGCACGAACAGGGGATTGCCGACGCCGGCGTAACCTGAAGCCATCGAACGTTTCAGGACGATAGTGGCAGCACTTTTCCAGCATTCCAGCACCGGCATGCCGGCTATCGGGCTGTTGGGGTCGTCCAAAGCAGAGGGGTTGACGATGTCGTTGGCGCCAATGACGATGGAGACATCCACATGTGGAAAGTCTTCGTTGATTTCATCCATTTCAAACACGATGTCATACGGCACTTTCGCTTCAGCCAACAAGACGTTCATATGCCCCGGCATACGGCCAGCCACTGGATGGATGGCAAACCGAACTTTTTTGCCGCGACCGGTCAGCAATTTGGTGATTTCGTTGACCGTGTGCTGTGCTTGCGCTACGGCCATGCCATAGCCGGGAATGATCACGATGTCTTTGGCATCCAGCAATAATTGGGCTGTTTCTTCCACTTCAATGGGTTGTACCTCACCGACCACTTCTGCCGCTTCACCACCCGCGCTACCGAACCCGCCGGCAATCACGCTGAGAAAGTGTCGATTCATCGCCCGGCACATGATGTAACTCAAAATCGCACCGCTGGAGCCGACCAAGGCGCCGGTGACGATCAGTAAGTCATTGCTGAGCATGAAGCCGGTAGCCGCTGCCGCCCAACCGGAATAGCTGTTCAGCATCGATACCACCACCGGCATGTCGGCGCCGCCGATGGCCATCACCATGTGTACCCCAAATACCAAAGCAATCACCGTCATAATCGCCAGCGGCAGCATACCGCCACCGCTTTCTGCCGCGCTCAGAAAGCTGCCGCCCAAAATCACGGTAACGACCAGCATGGCCAGGTTTAGCCAATGCCGTGCTGGCAACAACACCGGCTTGCCGCTGATGCGACCGCAGAGCTTGCCGAAGGCGATCACCGAACCGGAAAAGGTCACCGCACCAATAAATATACCGATGTAGGTTTCCACTTCGTGGATGGTTTTTTCGGCGCCGACCAAACTGTTGGAGTGATCCATGGCGTTGGCGTAGCCGACCAATACCGCCGCCATCCCAACCAAGCTGTGCATCAGTGCCACCAGCTCCGGCATTTGCGTCATTTCCACTTTGGCGGCGGCTTTGGTGCCGATGAAGCCACCGATCAGCAAGGCAATCGTGAGTATGACGTAGGCGGTCACACTGCCGCCGAATACCGTGGCTGCAATCGCAATCGCCATCCCGGTCATGCCGTAATAATTGCCGCGCCGCGCTGTGTCCTGCTTGCTCAAGCCGCTGAGGCTGAGAATGAATAGAATCGAGGCTGCGATGTATGCCATCGTAACTAGACCGTTTGACATGTAGCTCTCCTTATTTTCTAAACATTTCAAGCATGCGGCGTGTCACGAGAAAGCCGCCGGCAATATTGATGGATGCGATCAGAATGGCCACCGCCGACAAAATTCCGATTATGGAGTCAGGCGAGGACACCTGCACCAGAGCACCGATCACGATGATGCCACTGATGGCGTTGGTCACACTCATTAACGGTGTGTGTAGCGACGGTGAGACGTTCCAAATCACCTGGTAGCCTACAAAGCAAGCCAATACAAACACCGTGAAGTGCGACAAAAACGACGTAGGTGCCGTCGCTCCGACCGCAAAGAACACCAGAGCAGCCAAGGCAATCGGCAACCATTGCTTTATCGGTTCCGGTATCAAAGATTTGGTTTCCACTGCGGCGGCTGCTTCGGCGGCTGCCGCTTGTTTGGGGGCAGCGGACAGTTTGGGCGGTGGCGGCGGCCAAGTGATATTGCCTTCCTTAATCACGGTCGCGCCGCGTATCACCTCGTCTTCCATGTTGATGACAGTGTTGCCGTCTTTGCCAGGGGTAAGGTCGGTGAGCAGATGCCGCAGATTAGTGGCGTAAAGCTGGCTGGATTGATTAGCCAAGCGACTGGGCAAATTGGTGTAACCGATAATGGTCACATCGTGCTTTACCACCACCTGGTTTTTCTCGGTGAGCGCGCAGTTACCGCCTTGTTCGGCAGCCAAATCCACGATCACACTGCCGGGCTTCATTGACGCCACCATTTCGGCAGTAATCAGCTCGGGGGCCGGTTTGCCGGGGATCAAGGCGGTGGTGACGATGATGTCCACTTCCTTGGCTTGTTGGGCAAACAAAGCCATCTCGGCTTCAATAAATTCCTTGGACATGGTTTTGGCGTAACCGCCGGTGCCGGAGCCGTCTTCCTGAAAGTCCAGCATCAGGAACTCGGCGTCCATACTCTCGATTTGTTCTTTCACTTCCGGCCGGGTGTCGAAGGCGCGGACAATGGCACCCATGCCTTTCGCAGCGCCAATCGCGGCCAGACCTGCGACGCCGGCACCGATCACTAACACTTTGGCGGGCGGGATTTTTCCGGCAGCGGTGATTTGACCGGTGAAGAAGCGGCCAAAATGTTGCGCGGCTTCTACGATGGCCCGATAACCGGCGATATTGGCCATGGAACTCAGGGCGTCCATTTTTTGGGCGCGGGACATACGCGGCACGCTGTCCATGGCCAACACAGAGACTTTTTTGGCGGCCAATTTTTGCATTAGTGCTTCGTTTTGCGCCGGCCAGATAAAGCTGATCAATTGCTGGCCTTCGCGCAGCAAGTCGGCTTCGTCGATAGCCAGTTGCGGATGAAATTCGGGAGCGCGGACTTTCATGACAATATCGCTGTGTTGCCATAATTCCTGCGCTGTGGCGACCACTTGCACGCCGGCCGCACGATAAGCGTCATCGGAAATATTGGCATTGTCGCCGGCGCCGCTTTCCACCAGTACTTCAAAACCTAGTTTGATGATTTTTTCAGCGGCCTCGGGCGTGGTAGCGACGCGCTTTTCGCCGTCGTGAACTTCTTTTGGAACACCGATCTTCATGATTTCTCCTAAGGTTTGGAGGGGAATAACGGATTGTTGGTAGGCTGAAAAGCCAGCGGGCGAGGATAGGGGATTGACTCGGTTTTATCAATTGTTTTCTGTGAGTTCAATTAATTACGCTAGAATCCTAGAGTCTGCTTAAGCCAACTAAAAGAACAATGAAAATATTGGTGGTCGATGATAGTAAAGTGATCAGGCAGCTGGTTGCGGAATGCCTGAAAGAAATGGGGCATGCGGTGTCCTATGCGGAAAACGGTTCCGAAGCCTTGCAATATGTCGCCGACCAAGACGTGGATTTAATTTTGATGGATGTGGAAATGCCCTTGCTGAGCGGTTTCGAGGCCACGAAAGCCATCCGCGAGCTAAAAAAGGCCGATTGGTTTCCCATCATTTTTTTTACGATGCACGACGATGATGAGTCGTTCGTTAACGGTATTTTGGCCGGCGGCGACGCCTATCTGCCTAAGCCGCTGAATCCTACCCGTTTGCGATTGACAGTGATCGCGATGGAGCGGATTTATGTGATGCGGCAAAAGCTGCAAACCACTCAGCGGGAATTGCAGGCCGCCAATCGGGAATTGGAGCGTTTATCATTGCGCGATCAATTAACCGGCTTGGGCAATCGCCGCCATTTCGATAGCAATCTTGCCATGCAGTTTGCGCTGTCCCGTCGCAATAAAACGCCGTTGTCTTTGATTATTTGCGATATCGATCACTTTAAGAAATATAACGACACCTTAGGGCACCCGCAAGGCGATGGCTGTTTGATTGCGGTGGCGAAAGTTCTCACGGAGCAATTGGAGCGTAGCAGTGATCTCATTTGTCGCTACGGTGGCGAGGAGTTCGTGGCGATCTTGCCCGATACGGCTTTGCAAGATGCCCTTAAGCTTGCTGAAAATATTCGCCGGCAAGTTTTTGAAAAAAACATCGTTTACGGCGACACCGAGACTCAGTGTGTTAGCCTGAGTTTGGGTGTGGCAACCTATGTTGGCCAATATAGAACCGCGCTGGAGATGCTGGAGGCGGCAGACGCCGCTTTGTACAAGGCCAAGCAAAGCGGCCGTAACCGGGTGGAGTTCAATTAAAACCGTGTATCGAGCCAAAGATTTTATAGAAACTGCGGAAGGATTGATTTTCGCGGTCGTTGTTAAGGGCCAGGAAAATGGGAAGGTCTTATGTTTTCTGCGCTACCTCTGTGTGGAGGGCGTTTGGCGCAAGGTCGACACCGCACTGGCGAACCAACATCTTGAGCAATATTGCCCGCAGTACCTGCATTATTCGACGCTGCTTGACGCGCATTTACACGCCGTGCCCAGTGCCGCTATTGTTCGGCATTATCAGCCTCAAAAATTATTGCAAAGATTGTTGGCTGAGGAGCCCGGCGATCCGGTATTGGCCGATTTGCACAAACTGTGTGGTTTGTTGCGGTCCAATGGCTTGGACCTTAGCCGATTCGGCGTGACCGGCTCGCTGCTGGTGGGTATGCAAAAACACAGTTCCGATATTGATCTGGTGTGTTACGAGCGTGGCGAGTTTCATCGTGCGCGCAATATCGTCCAAGCCTTGATTGCCGAAGATCGTTGCCAGGCATTAAACGATGAAGACTGGTTGGAGGCTTACCAGCGGCGAGCCAGCGATTTTGCCTTTGACGAATATGTCTGGCACGAGCAGCGCAAGTACAACAAGGGCATGATCAATGCGCGAAAATTCGATTTGTCTCTGGTGGTTGCCGATCAGGAAGCACAGGATAAAAGCTATCGTAAACTGGGCTTCATCACTATCGACGCCGAAGTGTGTGAAGACCAATTCAGTTTCGATTATCCCGCTCGGTTTGCTATCAAGCATCCCCAAGTTGATAGCGTGGTGTGTTTTACCGCCACTTACAACGGCCAGGCACAAATCGGCGAACGGATTCGCGTGGCCGGGCAGTTGGAAGTTGATCAAGATGGTGTGCAGCGCATAGTAGTCGGTTCGAATCGGGAAGCCATAGGCGAGTTTATTAAGGTCATCCGGTGACAGATCGGCATTGGCGGGCGGTTATTTTCGATATGGACGGTCTGGTTTTGGATAGCGAACCGACTTATGTTCAGGCTTGGCGGGCCGGGGCCGATGAGCTTGGTTTTGCGCTGCCGGCTGAATTTTGGGATAGCTTGTCCGGTTGCTCAGGAAAGACGGTTGCGCACCGTTTGCAGGAGCAATGTGGCGTTGGCCTCAATCTGGACAAGTTTCAACATTTAAGTAGCGATTATTGGCTCGCACATGTGCAGCAACACGGTATCGCCGTAAAGCCCGGTTTTTTTGCCGTGTTGGAGGTATTGGCTCAGTACCAATTGCCGTTCTGTCTGGCCACTAATAGCGCGCTGGCGGCGGCGCAACAATGCCTGGCCTGGGCCGGATTGATGGATGTTTTTTCTTATATCGTTGCCGGCGATATGGTCGCCGCGGCAAAGCCGGCCCCGGATATTTTTTTGCGCGCTGCCGCGGAGCTGACACAACCGGTCGAGGACTGTTTGGTGCTGGAAGATTCGCCGACAGGCGTCAGTGCTGCTCTGGCCGCTGGCGCGTCTTGCGTCTTCGTGCCGTCATTACAGCCGGCGGACACCTGGGCTGCCGAACACGCCGATTTTCTCATGGCCGATCTACACCAAGTGGCTGATTTTATCTCGGCCCGCCAACATCATCCGCTATAATGCCGGCTCCTTATTATTTGACGGAATCCAGGTGGTGAAAGCGCGGTACCAATCAGTGACGGTCATAGCACCGGCTCGCTTGCATATGGGCTTTATCGATTTGAGCGGGGCTTTGGGGCGGCATTTCGGTAGCATCGGTTTGGCGCTGAACGAAATCAATACCCAGCTCACCATAACTGCCGCGGATACCCTGCAAGTCAGCGGTCCGTCCGCCGAGCGTGCTCTGAAATGTACCCGGCAATTTTCTCAGCTGCTGGGCGTTTCCGATGCACTTAATATCACTATCGACCATGCCATTCCTGAACATATTGGCTTAGGGTCCGGTACGCAAATGGCTCTGGCTGTTGGTGCGGCGTTGAATGCTTTTTACGGTTTGAAGTTGTCGGTGCGGGAAATAGCGCAACTCTCTGATCGCGGCGCGCGTTCCGGTATTGGTATTGGTATCTTCGAAACAGGCGGCTTGGTGGTTGACGGCGGTCGCGGACCCGACACCAAAACTCCGCCCATGATCGCGCAAATGGCGGTGCCGGAAGACTGGCGGTTTATTTTGGTGTTTGATCAACGCGGCCAAGGTTTGCATGGCGAACAGGAGGTCAGCGCTTTTCAGCAATTGCCGCCGTTTCCGCAAACCCAGGCCGAGCGCTTATGTTACTTGCTATTGATGCAGGGTTTGCCGGCGCTGGCTGAAGGCGATCTTAATAAATTCGGCGAAGTGATTACTGCGTTGCAGCAGGCGGTGGGCGAACACTTCGCGCCGGTGCAGGGTGGGGTGTTTACCAGTCCGGATGTCGCGGCAGCGATGGCTAGTCTGGCTGAGCAAGGCGCGGTGGCGATAGGTCAAACTTCGTGGGGGCCGACCGGATTTTGCGCGGTTGCCGATCCGCTGCGCGCGGCAGAGCTGTTGGCGCAGTTGGAACGGCAATTTGCTGCATCGCCGTTGAGTTTTCTGGTAGCCAGCGCCCGAAATCAGACCGCCGAAATTATTCTTAACTAGCCTATGCTTCAGTCGAGCACGTGCTCGGCGTGATCTTGGTTTTGTCTATTGTCAGTCCATTCGGCACTGAGTCTATCGCCGCTATTTCCTGCTTTTAATCTAAACGTAAAAAACGGATTTTTGGATAGGCTGCCGGCCATATTGGTGGTTAGGATTAGTTGATCGTTTAATTTAACCAGTAACCGCTCGATAAAATGCGCCGGAATCAATTCGCCGTTGGCGTCGCGATTGCGGCCGTTTTCCATCGGATGCGTGATCAGTAATTTAACTTCCGTGTAACCGTCGCGCCGCTGACTTCTGATTTTAATACTGTTAGCCATATCAACCTGTACCGCAGCCGCCGCGCATCACATTCACCCAGCGGCTGGTGCGCAGTAACTCGCCGCCGTGTTCGGCAAGCAAAATCACATTGCAAGATTCGGCTAATTTAATCCGCGCGCTAAGGAAGGGCGCTATCAGCGGCGTGAGTTCGAATTCTGCTAGCAGCGGCGTAGGATTTTTATCGGCGAACAGATACAGTTTTTCGATGTCGTCCAGCTCGCTAGCAATGCTAACCGGCACCACCGCGCCATCTTCGGCAATCTCGGGCAGGATCAAATTGAGTTTATCGCTATCAATCACCGTTCGCTGATCGATAAGCTGCGAGTAGAGGGCGACGAAGTCATCGGCGGCAAAATGCGTTGCCAACCTCTCGGCAAGGACGTTTGCGAATTTGCCGGTCAATAAAGCCGCGGTCAGCAAAATACCGGAGTGCTTTAGAAATAGGCGGCGACTAGGCATAAAATTCAACAACCATAAAAAGTTTGATGTATATCAAAAAATATAAGCTTCCGTTTGTTATCTTTTGCCCCGTTGAAATTTTTTTCAGCACCACCATCACAAACAACAAAAGGAAGGTACAAAATGAGTGAAGTACAAGAAAAAGATAATTTCTGGCTCTATATCGTCATTGCTGTCGTATTGGCGGCTGGCGCCGTACTGATGGTAAAAAATGCCGAGCATGATAAATATGCTACTGCGGCAAAAAATATCGCCGAAGACTCCGCCAACTCAGCTTACCGCAATGATGTACTTCACAGCGGTGGCACGAAAAGATAAGCGCTTTGCAAAGGTTCGGGAAATGTAATCTACGTTTCCCAAATTCGCGGATTTTGGTGGGGCATCCGGGCCCCGTCAAAATCCGTTTCTGTTTCTGCTAGTCGTTGAATAATACCGTTGCTTTCAGCAAGGCGATGGCATTGGTCATGCCAACTTCCAAGTTTTTCTCGATCTCGGCCATGGTGATTTCGCCCTCCACCACACCAGCCGCCCAATTGGCTACCACCGAGATGTTGGCATAAGCCAAACCCAATTCCCGTGCCAACGCGGCTTCCGGCATGCCCGTCATGCCCACCAAATCGCAACCGTCGTTAGCCATACGTTTGATTTCGGCAACCGTTTCCAGCCTTGGCCCTTGGGTGCAGCCGTAAGTGCCTGATGGGGTGAGGGAAATGTTTGCCTGTTGCGCGGCTTGAATAATTCTGGCGCGTAATGAAGGCGTATAGGGCTCGGTGAAATCGATATGCGTGACATGCTCCAGATCTTCGGCAAAAAACGTATGCTCGCGGCCGTAGCTGTAGTCTATCAATTGATCCGGAATGGCAATAACGGCCGGCGCCATTTTCGCGCCGATACCGCCGACCGCCGCTACACCGATAATCTCAGTAACGCCTAGTTGTTTTAATCCCCAGATATTAGCCCGGTAGTTGATCTTGTGCGGTGGGATTCGATGCGGATTGCCGTGTCTGGCCAGGAACACCAATTTCTTCCCATTTAGCTCACCCAGCAAATAAGGCGAGGATGGCTCGCCGAAAGGTGTGGTCAGGCGTTCCTCACCGGTGATGGTGAGTGCTTCGATTTGGGTGAGGCCGGTGCCGCCAATGATAGCCAATGTCATAGTACTTCCTTGCAGGCAAATACGCCTGGCGCATTTCTAAGATAACCCTTGTAATCCATGCCGTAACCAAACAAATAATGATTGGCGACCTTGAGACCGATAAAGTCGGGCTCGATGGGCTTGGTAACTTGCAAATCTTTGTCGAACAGCGCAGCGGTATAAACGGTGCTGGCGCCTTCTTCCCGGCAATATTCGACTATCGCTTGTAGGGTATGGCCTTCGTCGAGAATATCATCGACTACCAACACGGTACGGCCGGCCAATGGCGTAGTCGGTTTGAACAGCCAATGTATATCGCTGCCCGAGGTGGCGTTGCGGTAACGGCTGGCGTGGACGCTGTCCAGATTCAACGGAAAGTCCAGGCGCGGCAGTAACTTGCCGGTAGCGATGATGCCGCCGTTGATGACGCACAACACCAAGGGATTACTGTCTTGCAGTTTGTCGGTGATCGCCGCCGCCATGCTATCCAATGCCGCTTCGACTTCCTCGGCGCTGTGGAGCAGCAGTGCTTGCTGTTTAACAATGCCGATTTCTTCAAGCATGGGCTTCATAAAACTCCGTGATTTGTTTGGAAATGGTTTGCCATTTGTCACTTTTTGCTAAGGCGTCTTTATCGAGCTGGCATTTGCCGCGCATCGCTTGCAGGCGTTGTTCGCGTTTGCTGTTTTGGCTGATGGGCAGTTTATCCAGCACTTGCTCCGCCGCTGTCGAATTATTGCAAACCAGCAGCATATCGCAGCCGGCCTGTTGGGCTAAGCCGGCGCGTTCGGTGAAATCGCCTATGCTGGCCGCGCCTTCCATACTCAGATCGTCGCTGAATATGGCGCCATCGAAACCCAGTTCGCCGCGCAGAATGGTCTGTAGCCAGAAGCTGGAAAAGCCGGCCGGGTAACGGTCTACTTGCGGATAAACCACATGAGCCGGCATGATGGCCTCCAGGCCTTGTGCTATCAATTGTTTGAACGGCAGTAAATCTTGTTGGCGGATGGTTTCCAGATCGCGTTCGTCGACGGGTAGCGTCAAATGCGAATCCAGTGCCACCGCGCCGTGACCAGGGAAGTGTTTGCCGGTGGCAGCCATGCCGGCGCCGCGCATGCCTTGCCGAAATGCGCCGGCCAGTTCTGCGGCTAATTTTGCGTCTTGGGAAAACGAGCGGTTACCGATGATCTCGCTAACCCCGCAATCCACATCCAATACCGGCGCGAAGCTGAAATCCACATCCACGGCCAGCAGTTCGCTGGCCATCAGCCAGCCGGCAGCTTCTGCCAACTCAGGTTGCTCGGCGTAAAAAGCCGCGGCCGGCAGGCGGGTAAAGCCATTTTGAAAGCGTTGCACGCGGCCGCCTTCCTGATCGACGGCGATCAGGATGTCACCGTTGCGTGCAGCGCGGATCTGTTTGATTAAGTCAGCGACTTGTCGAGGATTGTCGTAGTTTCGGGAAAATAGGATTAAGGCGCCGGTATTGGGATGAGCGATTTTTTCTTTGTCCAGCGCACTGAGGCTGTGGGCCTCGATGTCGATCATGACCGGGCCGATAGCTTGTGGTTTCATGGTGTCAAATGGCGAAATTGGAATATACTTTTGGTGTAGTCACTACATTATATGAGGAATCCGTGCGAACATTTATTTTGTTGATCAGTTTGATGCTGTTGCCGGCGATGACCTGGGCGAACTCCGGCGAGAAAAAAGCCGACGAAAGCGCCGGGCCGGTCATTGAGTATCTGGAGATGAAACCCAAGTTTACCGTCAATCTGGCCGAGCCCAAAAAATACCTGATGTTGAACGTGCAGTTACTGGTGGAAGGTGCCGATCATTTGGAAGTCATTAAAAAGCACATGCCGGTTCTGCGTCATGAAATGATAATGATGCTTAGCGGCATGAAAAGTGCCGACCTGCAAAGCATGGAACAGCGCGAAGCCTTACGCTTGAAAACCAAACAAGTGATAACTGATCTGTTGAGCAAAATTCAAAATAGCGACGGTTTTCGTGATGTGTTTTTCTCGGAGTTTTTAATTAACTAGACGCCGCGGTCATTATTGTCCCCAAACAAAACTAAGGCTTGCAGCGATGCGAGCTTTTTTTTGCGCTGTGATTTTGCCGTTGTTTAAATACCGTTCGCCTTTATGTTCTTGACGGTTATGAGGCTTGGATTTTTCTCGCGGTCGGCGCTCCCATTTCAATAGATAGCTCCCTGCCAGAATGAGTGTGCCAGTGAGGCCGTTTTGATAGCAACCGCTGTTACCGTCGATTTGGCAGCAGATAAATTTAGTTTAACCCGGTGGTATATTTAATCAGCGGCTTTTTCATCGTTTGTCTGGCATTCGTCTGATGAGCTTTCAAGAGCGGATGTAAGATTAGACGCTGAACCGGTAGAGCCAATGTCGGGTGGCAAAATCTGTGCGACTATCTGGAGATTGGCGCGTGCAGGGTATAATCCCTTTGCCCAGTTATCAATTGCTTGAAGATGATGCTATGCCTAAGCCATTAATTTACAAAGGTCGCGCCAGTATCAGTAATGCAGTCGGTCGGTTTGAAAAATTGAACAGGCAGGCTGAAGACGACGGCTGGGGCTGTTTGGATGCAGCGTTGCCGCCGTTGCCCACCGAAGTCATTATCGATAGCAGCAAATCGGTGATTACCTATAACGATTCGCCGGATATTCCGTTTGATCGGTCGATAAACCCGTATCGCGGTTGCGAGCATGCTTGTATTTATTGCTTTGCCAGGCCGACCCATGCCTACTTGGGCTATTCTGCCGGTCTGGATTTCGAGAGCAAAATTCTGGTTAAGCCTGACGCTGCACGTTTGTTGCGCGAAGAGTTGGCCAAACGCAGTTATCGTTGCGCGCCGCTGGCCTTGGGAACCAACACCGATCCTTACCAACCGCTGGAACGGCAGCAGCGCATCATGCGGCAGATTTTGGAAGTGCTATCAGAGACCCGGCATCCAGTCAGTATCGTCACCAAATCGGCCTTGATCGAACGCGACATCGATATTTTAGCGCCGATGGCCGGGCAGGGTTTGGTTGGCGTCTACCTGTCGATTACCACGCTGGATAGAACGCTTGCCAGGACGCTGGAGCCGCGCGCCGCTGCGCCGCAACGTCGTTTGGAGGCATTAGCGCGCTTACGGGAAGCCGGGATTCCGGTTGGCGTGATGCTGGCGCCTTTAATCCCTGTTCTCACCGATTACGAACTGGAAAGCATCGTCAGCGCGGCTCATACGGCCGGCGCGCAAAGCGTGCAATACATTCTGTTGCGCTTGCCCTTGGAAACGGCGGATTTATTTGCAGAATGGCTGCAACAAAACTACCCGCTGAAAGCCGAGCACGTGATGAATCGAGTCAGAGACAGCCGCGGCGGCAAAGCTTACGAAGCGGCGTTTCATCAACGCCAAACGGGTAGTGGTAGTTACGCCGATTTGCTGGCGCAGCGTTTCAAGCTGATTACCAGAAAGCTGGAACTAACGGGTTCTCTACCGGCATTGCGCAGCGATTTGTTTCGTCCACCAAGCTTGGGCGGACAGCTGAGTTTCGATTTTTTCGATTGAACGCGACTTAGGCTTCCGTTTCTTCTACATCCCGGCGCTCCAGCAAGCCTTGCTCGCGGATCATCGCTTTAAAACCTTTCATCACCGGCCGGGAAATCGCGGTTTCCGCCATCAGACGTTTTTCGTAAATCAGATTTTTCAGGGCTTCGTCGTCTTCACGAGTGCGGGCGGTCGCAATCAAAGGATGTAGATCGGCTGGCAGCAGTTGCCCAGGCAAGTGTTTGACGCAGTCGTACAGCAGCGCCATCACCACTTTTTCAGTCGGCCGCATCTTGCATTTGCCGTCGATGATTTTCAGCATCACCGTCACCGCGCAATCGACGTGAATCGGACTGATGGGGTGATCTTTTACCCATTGCTGCACATGCTCAGGGGTCATCCGATCTCCTCGCCGGCTGCGGTGCGCTTGGCATAGTCCAGCAAGGATTCTTCAACCGCCGCATAGGCGTATTCAGAAACCGCGCGCACACCGATGGCATGGACTTTGGCGGTGGGACCGTCGCCGATACGCGCCACGAACACTGCGTAGCAGTCTTTAATGGTTGCCAAAATGCCGGGCATTGCGGACTCGTCGGCATGCTGGCCCAGGCAGTAATTGGCCACTTCGCGGGTTTCTAATAATTCGCAACTGGCTTCGGAGACGCTATACACGGAAAACTTCGTGGCATGGCCGAAATGTTCGTTGATGGAAATGTTGTCCTTGGTGGCGACCGCCAGTTTTAACGGAAACTCGGGCATGTGCGAGGGCTCGTTCGGGTGAATGGGATTTAGCCAAGAAACAAGCAAGACCAATACCAAATGAACTGAGGCCGAAATAGCGGGGGTTTGGCGAGACTAACGCAAAGCCGGATTGAGGCTTTGTCGAGTTTACGACAAGCGCAACCGACAAACGGCTTAGTCTTCGTGCTTTTTTAAGGTGTTGCCGGCGGGTTTGAATGTATGTAAATCCACCGTCGGCTCGGTGCCTTGCGCGGCACAGCCCCAACTCAATTGCTGATCCTGGGTGAAGCGCTTGCCCAACTGCCAGGCTATCTCGGCTCGGGCCAGTTCCACACCCAAATAAAAGGCGTGGCCGCCGTCGGTTTCGACGTGCAGTTTGGGGTATAAATCAAATGGGTCTTGTGCGGTGTGCAGGCCATCGCGGTTAAATACATGAATGCCGTCGCTGCTGACTTGGATGCGGTAACTGGGGTCTTTAATTTCCGCAGCCAAACTTTCGATTTCCTCGCGGCTGTTCAAAAACGGCGAGCTGTCATGCACGGTCAGCAAATCCGGCGCGATATGCTTGGGCAGGGTATTGTGCCGCTTGGCGGTGTACATGATGCGGCGGGCGCTGTCGGCTTCCTTGATGGCGCGGCGCGCGTGTTTACTCACTTCCGTTGCCAGAATATGGTTAATATTCAACTCCGAACAAATCCCCAACAAAATCGCGTTGACGCCGGAGGTGTCGGCGTGGGTCAGTTCGGTGAGATTGCCGACGCCCATCATCATTTCCACGTCCGGATAGCGGCGGCGGAATTCATGATTGCGGACGATGGAGTCGGTGAAACCAAAGTGGATTGGATCGAGGATGGGATCGACGATGAAAGCGCGGTTTTTACGCTGTAAGATCGCGATGGCCTCGTCCAACGTGTCCAAGTCGCCGTGCGTTTCCGGAATCAGAATCGGCGTTGTCGCCACCTCCTCGGCAATCCACAGACTTTTGGTGGTCAGGCTCAGCATGTAATCGGCACCCGCTTGGCCGCCTGCGAGCAGATCGGCGTCTTCCAGCGAGTCGATGCTGACGGTAAAGCCTTCTTGTTTCAAGGTGAGGATGCACTCAGCCAGATGTGGAAACGGCGTGCCGGGCAGGCAGCCAATATCGATCACATCCGCGCCGTTGGCTTTGTAATAATAAGCGCGCTCAATCGCCGCCTCGACGCTGATGCTAGGCGCGTCGGTGATTTCCGCGAAAATTTTGGTTTGGTATTGGCTGAGGTCGTAATGCTGAGCGGCCAGGCCAAAATGCTGCGGCAAGTCCTTGATTTCCTCCGGACCGCGTTCGAATGGCACACCAAAGTGTTGTGCTAATGCGTAAAGATCGCCGCGGCAGCGGCCCGGTAAAATCACCCGGTCAGCGCCTTGCGCGTCCGGCAAGCGGCGGATGATCATGTCGCTGGTAATCAACGCCGCCACCGTTACGCCCATCACATACACCTTGTATTGAAAGTCGGGCTGCATTTTTTCCAATACTTGCCGGACTTGTTTCTCCGCCAGCCGGCCGGTGATGAACAGGATGCGTTCGGTCATAGACTGGCCAATCGCGTGTTGACGGCAACGATTAGCTGCTCGACATCATCAACCACTTGGGTGTAAGGAAAGCTGCGGATTTTGTCGGTGGCTTCCAGGTCGATTGGGCGCGGATAGACCATGAATTTTTTCTTGCCGGGCGCGGTGGTTTCAATCTCCGGCTGGGTGTCGCAAGGGTAAACGATGCTGGGCACGCGGCATTTGCCGGCCTGGGAATACAGGTTAGTGATCAACGAATCGGCGATGCCCAACACGCATTTGGCGATGGTATTGGAGGTAGTGGGGGCCATCACAAAGGTGTGGTAATGACCTTTGTAGAACAAACCGACCGGTGGCGCCGAGGCGGCTTTATCCCGATACACCGGCATCTTGGCGCGGATGTCGTCCAGGCGAATACCGTACATTTTCAAAACTTCCTCGCCGGCCTGACTCAAATACAAATCAACATTATCCAGCGTTAGCATGTATTCAAGACATTCTTCTATATAGTGTCCGGAGCCGGTAATAGCCCAGGCGAGACGCGGTGTGGTCATAGCATGTGTAGTCGTTTTGTGGACGGGGCATTATACGTGAAGACGGTGGTTAATCGACCATTCGCCGGCGATACGGTCCGGGCTGTCGCTTATGTGCCGACATTTACAATTTGGTTTGTTGTATGAATTCATGAATTTATAAGTTTGGGCTTACAATATTGCCCGAATTCGGCTGGTTTGGTTTGCCGATCTGTACGCGACCTAAACAGCCTATTTCATTGCCATCATGGACAGTTTATATATCTCAGAACAGGGCCCATCAAAACCGCACCTTATCGTGTTTGCCGGTGCCAAGAGCGGCGTCGGTAAAACCAGTGTGGTGGCTAATGTAGCGGCGGCAATGGCTTTGCGCGGCAAGCGGGTCTGCGTAGTCGATGTCGATACCGGCTTGTCCAATATCAATACATTGCTCGGGCTGCGGCCGGCACATCGCCTGGAGCAGGTGTTACGCGGTGAAAAGGCCATTGCTGAGGTGTTGCTGAAAACCGGCGACGGTGTTGGCGTCGTGTCAGCTGCGCATCTAATGGGTGGTGCGCCGGTCTCCGCCGAGCAGACACATAGGCTGGCGGCTGCGTTGGCGGATCTGGAAACGCAATTCGATTATTTTTTGATCGACACGGCTGCGACGCATACCGAAACGCTGTTGCGCTTTATCGAATTGGCGCAATCAACTTTTTTAGTGGTCAGCGGTGATCCTGCGGCGCTAACCGATGCCTTTGCGCTGCTGAAGTCTTTGAATACCCGCCAGTATACAGGCAGCCTGCGCGTCGTGGTCAATCAGGCCGTGGATTACCCGGCTGCGACCGATACCTATCGGCGGTTTGCCGCCGTGGCGGAAAAATGCTTGAAATTGAAAGTGGAGTACGGCGGCTTTGTGATTCGCGACGAGAATCTGCCCAAAGCCGTGGCTTTACAGATGTCGGTTGTGGATTTGGCTGTCAATTCCCCGGCCAGTCGCTGTTTGTTGGCCTTGGCGGACAATATTATCAAGCACATCGGGTGCGAAACCGCAGGTACCGGGTTGGTGGAGTACTGGCAAAGGCTGTTAAGTGCTACGCCGACCAGGCAAATTGTGGGTGATGATGCCGATGCTGAGCCGGTTAACGCGCTAAGTCCTGCTGATAGAGCGGAAATGAGTATCAGTGAGTTGAGTCGGAGGTTGTTGTTGGCGATGAAGCAGCAACTGCTCGATCAACCGGCGCTGGAACGCTTTATCGGCGAATTTGTAGAAACCTACTGCGAGCAATTCGGCCGTTTTCCGAATGCCTTCAAGCCGCTGTTTTATCGCTGGCTGGAAACCGAAAATTATGCCGAGCCCAGATTGATTGAATTGGTGGCGACGCTGGAGGCTTTGCATGCGATGCGTTATCAACGGCCAATGTTCAGCCTGGAAGAAAATGCGGCGCGATTGGTGGCGCAACTGCAAGGACAGCAAGAACAGCATAAAAATTTGGTGGAACAATTATGCGCGGCTTATCGGCAGGCTTTTCACACCGAGGTATTCGATGCCGAGCAGATGTTGCTGGAACGCATGCAGGCCGACGATTTCACCGAACAGCATTTCGAAGAATTGCTGCAAAAATTGCGGGACGGCTTTCAGACCCGCTTTAAACGGCCTTACCAAAGTCGGCACGAGTTGGCGCTGGCGTCGGCGGTCGAGGCTTTAAATGTCATGGGCGTCGATCAACACAATTTGCAGGATGAAATCACGATGCTGATGCACGGTTTTCAGCTGTTGGGTTCGCGGCGTGAAAAGTTGCTGACCACTCTTAATGCCTTGCAAAATTCCGGTTTACCGCTGGCCGCCTCGGCCGTCCGGGATAATTAAGACGGTATTTTAGGCTCGCGCGCAAACCCATACATCGACTTTACCGACTCCGGCTTGTTTTAGCGTGGCGGCCAGCGCCGAGGCAGTGGCGCCGGTGGTCATGACATCGTCAATGATTGCAATATGTTGAAACGTCAGTGGCTTAACAATCTTGAAAGCCAGGCGCATGTTTTTCCGGCGTTGCTTGGCAGGTAAGCCGGTTTGGTGGCCGGTATCGCGCTGGCGAACGCAGCTATACAAATCCAGCGGAATGCGGAGCTGCCGGGATAAATGCCGGGCAATTTCTATCGATTGATTGAAGCCGCGTTCGCGGTAACGCTTGGGATGTAACGGTACGGGTAACAGACAATCCGGCAGCTCCGCGCTATCGGCAATATGCTCGGCCAGCAGGGCCGCGATTAAGCGGGCGTTTTTGTAATCGTTGGCAAACTTTAATTGGCCGATCAAATAGCGCATCTGGCTTTGGTATAAAAACGGCGCATAGGTCTCGTCGAAGGTCGGCGATTTTTTCAGGCAGCGGCCACAGAGTTGCGGCATATCAATCGCGGTCTCGAAATGTTCTCCGCAACGGTAGCAGCACGAAAGATTGCGCGGCAGGTCGGTCAAGCAGCCCAGGCACAAATCTAAATCGCCGCATCCCGGGCTTGCGCATAACACGCAACGTGGCGGCAGCAATTTCTTCTGTATAATGTTCAGCCAGTTGTTTACCATAATTTTAAATACAGGTTGATGAGTCGGTGTCCGACGCCGGTTTTGTCCTCACTTTTCGGAGATTATCAGAATGTCTGCAAGCCAGAAACCCTTGGAATCAAAGGCCACCATCCGTCACGATTGGCAATTACACGAAGTCGAAGCTTTGCTGGCGCTACCGTTTAACGATTTGATTTTTCAGGCGCAAAGCGTGCACAGGGTGTATTTCGATCCCAACGAGATCCAGGTGAGCAGTTTGTTGAGCATCAAAACCGGTTCCTGCTCCGAGGATTGCGGCTATTGCCCGCAAAGTGCGCGCTACGACTCCGATTTAAATCCGGAAGCTTTGATGCCGGTTGACGCCGTCTTAAAAGCCGCGCAGCAAGCCAAGGAGCAGGGCGCGTCGCGGTTTTGCATGGGTGCGGCTTGGCGTAGTCCGAAGGACAGAGACATCGAAAGAGTCGTGGAAATGGTGCAGGGCGTGAAAGCGCTGGGTATGGAAACTTGCGTAACGCTAGGTATGCTCAGCGATAAACAAACGCAAGCTTTGAAGGACGGCGGCCTGGATTATTACAACCACAATCTGGACACCTCCGAAGATTACTATTCCGAAATCATCACTACTCGCACTTATCAGGATCGCCTGGATACTTTGGAACGGGTACGCGACGCCGGCATCAATGTGTGTTGCGGCGGGATTGTCGGGATGGGCGAGTCGGCAACCGACCGCGCCAAATTGTTGTTGCAACTGGCGAATATGCCCAAGCATCCGGAAAGCGTCCCTATCAATATGTTGGTGCAGGTGGAAGGTACGCCTCTGCACGGCACCGAAGCGCTGGATCCTATCGTGTTTGTGCGTACCATCGCCGTGGCCAGAATTCTAATGCCGCAGTCGCGGGTACGCTTGTCGGCGGGACGGAAAGCGATGAGCGACGAGATGCAGGCTTTGTGTTTCCTGGCCGGCGCCAACTCGATTTTCTATGGCGATAAACTGCTGACCACCGATAACCCGATGACTAACCACGACCAGCAGTTGTTTGAGCGCTTGGGCGTTAAAATGGGCGGTTCCACCTACGCCTAATGGCCAATAATTTCTACGATTTTGCCGGCCAACTGCGGCAACTGGAGCGCGATAACCTGTATCGGCGCCGCCGGGTAGTCGATGGTCCGCAAGGCATTACGCTGAATGTCGATGGCCGGCAGCTGATCAATTTTTGCAGTAACGATTATCTGGGGCTGGCCAATCATCCCGAGGTTGCTGCAGCGTTTAAAGCTGGTGTCGATCACTTCGGAGTTGGCAGCGGTTCCGCGCATCTGATTTGCGGTCACAGTAGCGCGCATCATGGTTTGGAAGAAGAATTGGCGGCATTTACCGGAAGGGAACGAGCCTTGCTATTTTCGACCGGTTATATGGCCAATCTCGGCGTGATTTCGGCATTGTTGGGTCGCGGCGATACAGTGCTGGAGGACCGTTTGAATCACGCTTCTCTGTTGGACGGCGGTCTGTTGTCACGGGCGCGTTTTCAGCGCTATCGACACGTGGAGGTCGAGGACTTACGAGCCAAGTTGTCTACTGCCGCCGGCAAGGCTTTGGTGGTCAGCGACGGTGTATTCAGTATGGACGGCGATTTGGCGCCGCTGCCGGCGATGGTCGAGTTGGCCGAACAACATCATGCCGGCTTACTGATCGACGATGCCCATGGTTTTGGCGTACTCGGTAAAAACGGCGGCGGCATTGTCGAGCATTTCGGTTTGAGTCAGGATGACGTACCCATTCTGATTGGGACTTTGGGCAAGGCATTTGGGACCTTCGGCGCCTTCGTGGCCGGTTCCGAGGATTTGATCGAGATGCTGATTCAAAAAGCTCGGAGTTATGTCTTCACCACCGCCTTGCCGGCGGCTGTTGCCGAGGCGACTCGCGCCAGTCTGCGTTTGCTGCAAGCTGAGTCCTGGCGCCGCGAACAGCTGCAAAATCTAATCTCCCGTTTCCGGCAAGGTGCGCAACAACAAGGCCTGCGACTAATGGACTCTTTTACCGCGATTCAACCTGTTCTGATTGGCGACAGCGGCCAAACCGTGGCGGCCAGCCAGCGCTTGCTGGAGCAAGGATTTTGGGTCAGTGCGATTCGGCCGCCGACCGTGCCGGCCGGCAGTGCGCGCTTGCGGATCACTTTTTCCGCCAATCACACAGAACAGAAGGTCGATGCGTTACTGTATGCATTGGCCAAGGCTTTGCCATGACCGGTATTCATAGAGAAATATACGGCCGGGGATTACCGTTGGTCATGCTGCACGGTTGGGCGATGCATAGCGGTATTTGGCGCGAGTTTGCCAGGCAACTGGCTCGGCATCGCCAGGTGATTTGCCTGGATTTACCCGGTCACGGCCGCAGTGCCGGTTTGGATGCATATGACCTGTCGGCTATTACGTCCGCTTTATTCGATGCGATTCCGGTCAATCGCTTTAGCGTGTTGGGTTGGTCGCTGGGCGCGACGGTGGCTTTGGATATGGCGGCGCGCCGTCCGGACCGAGTGCGGTCGTTGTTTTTGCTGTCCGGCAATCCTAAATTTGTCAAAACTGCCGATTGGCCGGGAGTGAGGCCGGAAGTGTTGGATGGTTTTGTCGCCCAGCTTAGCGATGACACGAAATTGACCTTGCAGCGCTTTTTGGGTTTGCAAGTTCAGGGCTTGCCGGAAAGCCGGCAGTTATTACAGCAATTGCGCTTGGCCGTGCAGGAGTGCGATGCGCCGGCGTGTGATGCGTTGCAGGGTGGTTTGCAAATTCTGAAAAATAGCGATTTGCGCAAGTCCGTGGTGGGCTTGCACTGTCCGACCACGGTCATGCAAGGCGATAAAGATACTTTGATTCCGGTACAAACCGGGCAAGCTGTAAAAACTTTAAATTCGCGCGTCAAACTGCATCTGCTGGCAAATGCCGGACATGTGCCTTTTTTATCGCACGCCCAGCAGTTATGCGACATCGTTGCTGCGGCTGAATGAGTTTTGCCGTGTTGGATAAAGCCAAAATTAGGCATTCGTTTGCGGCGGCGGCTGGGAGTTATGATTCGGCGGCGATGTTGCAACGCCAGGTGGGATTAGCCCTGCTGCAAAAATATCCGTTGCAATCCGCACCGGGCTGGGTGCTGGATATTGGGTGCGGCACCGGTTTTTTGACGCGATGTTTGCCGTTAGATGGGCTGAATCAGTCTTGTTTGGCATTGGATATTGCATTGCCCATGCTGCAAGCGTCGCGACGGAACAACGGTGCTGTATCGGTAGAATATGTTTGTGCCGATGCCGAAAAACTACCTTTTGCGGATAACAGTCTGCAACAAGTTTATTCGAATCTGGCCGTGCAGTGGTGTCAGGACTTGCCGGCGGTATTTGCCGATGTGCGGCGATTATTGCGTCAGGATGGGCAGCTGGTATTTTCAACCTTCGGTCCGGAAACCTTAAAAGAATTGAAAGCCGCTTGGACCGGTGTCGACGACTTTGTTCATGTTAACGATTTTTATAGTGCGGGGCAGATTGGCGGTTTTTTAAGGGCTGCTGGTTTTGGGCGGGTTGATGTGGATACTGTGATGTATCGTTTATCTTACCCCACGGTACTGGCTTTGATGCATGAGCTAAAAGACCTGGGGGCGCATAATGTTAGCGATGCCAGAAATCGGCGACCCACCACCCGTTCGCAATTGCAGCGCATGATTCGGCGCTACGAGAACAGTATGGTAGGCGGTGAAGTAGTGGCCAGCTATGAAATTATTGTCGTGCGGGCAAGGTTATGAAATCCGCGTTCTTCATTACCGGTACGGATACTAACGTCGGCAAAACCTGGGCGACGATTGCCTTGATGCGCTACCTGCAAATGCAAGGCTTGAGTACGGTGGGGATGAAGCCGGTGGCCGCCGGCTGTGAATGGCATAACGGAATGCTGAAAAATTCCGATGCGCTACTGATGCAGCAATACGCTTCGGTGTCACTGGAATACCGGCAAATCAACCCCTACGCTTTTGAAGCGGCAATATCTCCCCATTTGGCTTGCGGTGGTGTGGATGTTTCAGTGGATGTTATTTCGGATGGATTTACCCGCTTACAACAACGGGCTGATGTGGTGCTGGTCGAGGGTGCAGGCGGTTGGTATTCGCCAATGAGCGGGGTTTTGGACAACGCCGGTCTGGCGCAAGCCTTGCGTTTGCCGGTGATTCTGGTGGTGGGTGTCAGGCTGGGTTGTATCAATCACGCGCGCTTGACTATGTCGGCCATACATCAGGCCGGCTTGTCTTGTGCCGGTTGGGTGGCGGTGCAAATTGATCAGGCTATGCCGGGTTTTGACGGTAATCTAACGTATTTACGTGAGCGTCTGGATGCGCCTCTATTGGGGATTTTGCCGTTTTCGGCTGCCGGTGATTTTGAGTTGTTGGCGGCTAAATTGAGTTTGCCAAACTGGCAAAAAGTTGATGTAAATCAAAAAAAATGAAGGCCAGATGTTCAAAATGACGACTCCATTACAAAAACAACCAGGAGACGTTATATGGCTTTAATTACTTGGACTGCGGCTCAATATGGCACTAATGTCGGATTTGCCGACCAAGAGCACCAAACCTTGTTCGGTTTGCTGAATAAACTGTACGATGAAGCCACGGGCGGCGCCGCGCGCGCAACCGTTGGCGCTTCGCTGGATGCACTGATTGCCTATGTGGTTGATCACTTTGCTCACGAAGAAAAGGAAATGGTGGCAAAGGGCTTTGCTGGTTATGATAGGCACAAAGCCGAGCACGAAGCGTTGATCGGTATCTGCGCGGATTTACAGAAAAAATTTCATGCTGGCGAAGCCGAAGTCACCGAAGACGTGGGGCAATTGGTCAAAAGCTGGTTGGATAGCCATATTCCTAAATTCGACATGGCGTATTCTGAAGCATTGAAGTAATGACAGCATAAATCTGTCTCTATTACGCAACAAAAGGCTTGCGAGCAGCGATGTTCCCAAGCCTTTTTTATGTGTATTTTTTACAAACGGGAAAACCTCTTCTGGTTTGTGGGTGAGTCATGGGTTAAAATTGCCCAGTTAATTTATGATAATTATCAGTAAATGGAATTGTTCGCCGGTTAAAGGGTCTTGCGACGATATTACGAAGATATAACGCATACAAGTTTATAACTACCAATGGGGAGGCTGCTCCGTGAAGAAAACAAAGCAACTGCTCGCTTGTTTAGTCCTGATGGCTTTAGGCTTGGGGACTGCGCATGCGGACTATACACTCAACCTGATGAAGGGCGTGACGCAACTCAGTAACGAGCTCTACGATTTGCACATGCTGATTCTGTGGATCTGCGTGTTTATTGGGATCGCGGTGTTCGGCACTATGTTTTACTCGATTTATCATCATCGTAAATCAAAGGGCCATAAAGCCGAGCAGTTTCATGAGAATACGACTGTTGAGATCATCTGGACCATCATACCCACCCTGATTCTGGTGGGTATGGCGATTCCTGCCACCAAAGCCGTAATCGATTTGGACAAGGTGCAGGACTCAGAGATGAGCATTAAAGTCACCGGTAAACAATGGTATTGGGAGTATGAATACCTGGATAGCGGCGTGCATTTCGAAAGCCATTTAGACGAGGCCAGCGAAAAAACTCATAGGGTCAGTTCCATGGACCCGCGTAACGTGCCCAATTACTTGTTGAATGTGGACAAGCCGCTGGTGGTGCCGGTTGGTAAGAAAATCCGCTTTCTGTTTACTGCTGGCGACGTGATTCACTCCTGGTGGGTGCCTGATCTGGGCTGGAAAAAAGACGCCAACCCCGGTTTTATCAACGAAGCTTGGACTTCAGTTGATAAACCAGGCACTTACCGCGGCCAATGTACCGAGCTATGCGGTCGAGACCATGGCTTCATGCCTGTGGTGGTAGTGGCGATGGAGCAGGATCAATACGACGCCTGGGTGAAAGCGACTCTGGAGAAACAGAACCAAGCACCTGACTTGAGCGACCAAACCCGCAACACGCTGATGGCAAAAGGTGAGTCTGTTTATCTGAAAAACTGCGTGGCTTGCCACCAGATCGATGGTAACGGCATCTCCGGTTGGTTCCCCGCTTTGCGAGGCAGCGCGAAAGTCACCGGCAATATGGATCAGCTGATTGGTTTTATTCAGGCAGGTACGAGCAAAATGCCGGCCTTCAAAAAATTGCCGGATGACGAATTGGCCGAACTGATCACTTACATCAGAAACGCGCCGGCATTGGGTAACAACGTGGGTGATGAGATTCAGCCTAATAAAATCACACCTAAATGGGACGATGATGAGTAATTCACTGATTTTCGCAATGAACTCATTTTCTAATTTTTGCTGAGGTATAAAGTATGACTGCTGTCGTAGCTGAACATGATGATCATCACGATCACCACGATCACGGCCCTGAGAAGGGCGTTTTACGGTGGATATTTACCACCAACCACAAAGATATAGGCACCTTGTATCTGGTATTCGGTCTGGCAATGTTTTTTGTCGGTGGTGCCATGGCATTGGTTATACGCTCTGAATTATTCGAGCCTGGCCTGCAATTTGTCGATCCAAACTTCTTTAACTCCATGACCACCATGCATGCTTTGGTGATGGTGTTCGGCGCCGTCATGCCGGCGTTCGTTGGCTTGGCCAACTGGATGATTCCGATGATGATCGGTGCGCCGGATATGGCCTTGCCACGGATGAACAACATGAGCTTCTGGATGTTGGTGGCAGGCGTATTGTTGTTGGCCAGCACTTTGTTCATGGAAGGTGGCGCGCCATCGGGTGGTTGGACTTTTTATCCGCCCTTGGTTTTCCAAAACGGTAAATCCTTCCCGTTCGCTATTTTCTCTGTGCATTTGTTGGGTATCTCATCCATCATGGGTGCTATCAATGTGATCGCCACCATTTTTAATATGCGCGCGCCTGGCATGACCTTGATGAAAATGCCATTGTTCGTCTGGACTTGGTTGATCACTGCGTTTTTGTTGATCGCTATCATGCCGGTGTTTGCCGGTGCGGTAACTATGCTGTTGACCGACAAATTCTTCGACACCAGCTTCTTCGATGCAGCCGGCGGCGGTGATCCCGTGTTGTATCAGCATATCTTCTGGTTCTTCGGACATCCTGAAGTGTATGTGATGATTCTGCCGACCTTCGGTGTGGCGTCGACCATCATTCCGGTATTTGCCCGTAAGCCGCTGTTTGGATATGCCTCTATGGTGTATGCGACCGGTGCGATTGCCTTCTTGTCTTTCATCGTTTGGGCCCACCACATGTTTACCGTGGGTATGCCAGTTGCCGGTGAGTTGTACTTTATGTACGCCACCATGCTAATTGCGATTCCAACGGGAGTGAAAGTGTTCAACTGGACCGCAACCATGTGGAAGGGCTCTATGACCTTCGAAACGCCGATGCTGTTTTCGATTGCGTTTGTGGTGCTGTTTACGATGGGTGGTTTCACCGGTTTGATGATGTCGGTAGCGCCGGTGGATTTTCAATACCACGATACCTATTTCATCGTTGCCCACTTCCACTACACCTTGGTGCCTGCGTCTATTTTCATTCTGATGGCTGCCGGTTATTTCTGGTTACCTAAATGGACCGGCAATATGTACAACGAGAAAATCGGCAAGCTGCATTTTTGGTTGTCAGCGGTATCGGTAAACATCTTGTTCTTCCCGCAACATTTCCTGGGTTTGGCTGGCATGCCGCGTCGTATCCCCGATTATGCGATTCAATTCGCTGATTGGAATATGGTGTCCAGTATTGGTGCTTTCATCTACGGTTTTAGCCAGCTGTTGTTTGTTTACATCGTCATCGACACCATCCGCGGTGGAACCGGCGAAAAAGTGAGTGACGAGGTTTGGGAAGATGCCAGCAAACACAGTCTGGAATGGACCGTGCCTTCGCCTGCGCCTTATCACACCTTCAGCACACCGCCGGCGAGAATCCCTACCGAGCATTTTTAAGGCTTGAAATGAGTGACTGAAATAAGCCATGTCATTTGACATGGCTTATTGGGTAATGAAATGGATACAAAAAAGAAAAACATTTTGACCGCTTTGGTGTTGTTTGCGGTGGCCTTTACGATATACGTATTTGCGGTTATTAAGGCTATCTCGCAATGAGCGACGATATTGGGCAAAAAAATATCAAGTTGGTCCGTAAGCTGGCGCTTGTCGCAATTGCCATGTTTGGTTTTGGTTATGCTCTGGTGCCACTTTACGATGTGCTTTGCGATTTAACCGGTTTGAACGGTAAAGTTGAAGGTCAATTGGTTCAGGAGGCGGCGTATCAGGTGGATAAAAATAGGGAGGTGACTGTCGAGTTTCTCACGTCCTTAAACGAGTCCACTCCGATGTTGTTCCGTTCAGAAGTGAAAAGCATGAAAGTGCATCCCGGTGAATACTACACCGTTAATTTTTATGCCAAAAATACCACTAACAAGCCTATGATTGCCCAAGCGATACCTAGTATTACCCCCGGCTTGGCGGCAGAGTTTTTTAAAAAGACTCAGTGCTTTTGCTTTTCTGAACAAACTTTTGCAGCAAACGAAGAAAAAACCATGCCGGTTCGTTTCGTTGTGGAGCCGGCGTTACCCGAACGCTATAAAACCGTCACGCTTGCATACACTTTTTTTGATAACACTAACATCAGTAAAAAATAGAGGGGAAGGATATGTCTACACACGATAGTTATTACATACCGCATAAAGCCGTATGGCCGGTTTTGGCTACCGGCGGTTTGATGATGACGCTGGCGGGGTTTGCTAATCATCTGAACGGTTCGTCGATCGGTTCCGGCATGATGCTGACGGGTTTTGTGATATTTTTGGTGATGCTTGGTTTGTGGTTTGCGTTGCAGTCTACGGAGAGCGAATCCGGTATGTACAACCACGGTGTCGGTATTTCTTATCGTATGGGCATGATGTGGTTCATTTTTTCCGAAGTCATGTTCTTCGCCGTTTTCTTCGGTGCACTTTGGTACACACGTAATTTGTCCGTGTCTTGGCTGGGTGAAACCGGCTTTCCAAGCGGGCCGGGCCGTTCGACACACGATACTTTGTGGCCGGCTTTTCAATCAGTTTGGCCTACCAACGGTCCCGGTAAAGTAGGTGGTGATTTCGAACCGATGGGTGCGTTTGGTTTACCGTTTCTGAATACCTTGTTGCTGTTGTCCAGCGGTGTAACTTGTACTTGGGCGCATCACGGTTTGTTAGCAAAAAATCGCGATCAACTGATCAAAGGTTTGATCGCTACTGTTGGTTTGGGCTTTTTGTTCGTAGCATTCCAAGCGACCGAGTATTACGAAGCCTACCATGAAATGGGTTTGACTCTGGGTTCGGGCATCTACGGTTCAACCTTTTTTATGTTGACCGGTTTTCACGGTTTCCATGTCTGTGTCGGTGCAATTATTTTATCGGTCGTGTTGTTCAGAAGCTGGAAAGGTCATTTCACCCCGGAAAACCACTTTGCCTTTGAAGCAGCCGCTTGGTACTGGCATTTTGTCGACGTGGTCTGGTTGGGTCTGTTCGTGTTTGTTTACATGATGTAACAGCTGTTAATCAAACCGGAAAAAGCGCGGTCTTTACGGATCGCGCTTTTTTTTTGTCGATTTTTAAGGGTTTGACGTTGCAGTTGCTGGATTTTGGTTGGCATGCATGCGGGCACCGATGCCGTGGGGTTGAACCATGCCTGTGGCGTACGCGATGAACAGTAGGACGAATAAGGCCAGCGAGAGACCGATACGCATGGTTAAAGCCTTGGCGGTCTTGGCCGAATCGCTGTCTTCCTTGTGTTTGACAATATGAAACAGCGCGGACCCGAGGCTGATGACGATGGCCAGGAATGCGACGATAGTGAGCGTTTTGATGAGCATGGCGGCAATAATAAATAAAAACCTGCATTCTCGGCGATTCAGGTACGCTTGCCAATAGCACATATCCACCCAGGAGCAGTCACCGATGATCAAATTTAGTATGCGGGGTATCGAATTCCGTTGTTCATTACTCGCCTTAAGCGGATACCTGCTGTTATTCGGTTTGTTGTGCGGTTTGGGGGTTTGGCAATTGGGACGCGGCGAACAGAAGTCGGTTTTACTGGCGCAACAGCAAGATGCTGTCAATGCGGAAGCCTTGGATTTAACGCCTCAAACCGGAATAGATAAGGATGTTTTGCGCTATCGGCCGGTTTTAGTGACTGGGCACTACGATATTAACCATCAGGTTTTGATCGATAACCAAACGCTAAACGGCAAACCCGGCTACCTGGTTTTAACGCCGTTTTTGCCCGATAGCGGTCAGCCTGGCATATTAGTGAACCGTGGTTGGATTCCGTTAGGCGCTTCCCGCGAAGTTTTGCCGGACATTGGTATCAGCACTGTGACGCAGCAAGTACGTGGCAGAATTAACCGTTTTCCTGAGCCAGGTCTGAAATTAAAAGGTGCGGAAATTCCGGGGGAAACTTGGCCGGTCAGAGTACAAGTAATAGATGGCCAACTCTTGGCGGATAGGTTGGGATATGCGTTGGCCGATTATCAGATCGAACTCGACTCGGCGCAGCCCGATGGCTATCAACGGCAATGGAAGATTGCTGTGGCAATCCCACCTGAAAAACATAGGGCCTATGCAGTACAATGGTTCGGCTTAGCGCTGACCTTAACAGCCCTATTTATTTGGATTAGCAGTCGAAAAATACACCGTGGATAATCAATATAAAAAAAACCGCATCACCATCGTAGTGATATTCGCCATGTCCATCGTGCCCTTTGGGTTTGCGTGGTTTTTGGCGAAAAATCCGGACATCGTTAGGCTAGGCACCAACAATGGCGTGCTGATCACTCCACCGCAAGTAACCTCGGCTGATGAATTTTCCGGTTACGACACATTTTCTGCGCAAAATATGCAGGAGTTGAAAGGCCATTGGGTGTTGGTCAATCCTGTGCCGAGGGACTGCGGGGAAACCTGTCGCGATGCCTTGTATAAAACCCATCAACTGACATTGATGATGGGTAAGGATATTGCCCGGATTCGCCGCTTGGCGGTGTTGTTTGAAAAAACTTATCAGCTGCCGGCGGAATGGCGCGATGACGGTCGCTTATTAAAAGCCTTGCCAGCCGTCTCCTTAAAGGAAAAGTTAACACAATTAAACGCGCAGCCCTTGCCGGAAGGCATGCTGATCATCATGGACCCACTAGGAAATCTGATGATGCAATACGCTCCGGGCTACGATCCTTACCAAGTCAAAAGCGACTTAAGCAAGTTACTCAGAATTTCACAAATCGGTTAGAAATATGTTCAGAAAACTAACTCTGTGCTGCGCGTTGTTGGCGCTGCTAGTCATCATCGTCGGCGCGTATGTGCGCTTAACCCACGCCGGCTTGGGTTGCCCGGACTGGCCTGGCTGTTACGGCAAGGCTTTCGTCAGTGACAGCGCGGAATTTAAAGCCGATGCGGCTGCTGTCTTTCCGCAGTATGCCTTGGATACCGCAAAAGCTTGGAAAGAAATGGCCCACCGCTATTTGGCTGGCGGCTTGGCGCTATTGGTGTTGGTTTGGTTTGGATTGGCGTGGAGGGAAAAACCGCGTTCGCCTGCAGTCATGCTGACCACTCTGGTATTGCTGTTGATAGCCGGGCAAGCCGGTTTGGGCATGTGGACGGTGACATCCGGCACGCGACCCGGCGTCGTAACAGCGCATCTGTTGTTGGGTTTTTTTACGTTTTGGACTTTAGGTTGGAGCTATTTGCGGCTTAATCCGGCTGCCGAAGCAAGGCCGGTTCGTTCCGGCCCCATCCTATTTACCGGTTTGGCGATACTGGTCTTGCTTGCGCAGATTGTGCTGGGCGGGTGGGTCAGTAGCAACTATGCCGGCCTAGCGTGTAGCGATTTTCCGCGTTGTAACGGCGAATGGTTACCGGGCGGCAATTATCTGAGTATTTTGGATCTGTTTAGGGACAGCGGTCTTTCCGCCGATGCGAAAATGGCGATACAGGCATTGCATCGCGTTTTGGCTGCTTTCACTTTCCTGGTGCTCAGCGCTTTGATGTTGTCCGCAACTTCGGAACGCCATCCAAAACCGGTGCGGTTGGCGGGAAATATCCTCAGTATGCTGTTATTACTGCAGATCGCACTAGGGATTTTTAGCGTCAAGTACCAGCTGCCTCTGGCGTTGGCCGTTGCGCATAATGCGGTCGCTGCGTTGCTGATGTTGCCGTTGCTGGGGATTCTATTTTACAGCCGTTATCGCACGGGAACCGAGGACGAAAGTGTAGCCTTCGAAGCCTCTGAGACTGTTGCAACCGAACAGGTGCCCGCGGAAGTAACTCAGGTTAGCAGCGAAGATTCTTTATATTTGCGTTTAACCACTCAGCTGAAAAAGACCAGAACCGGCCTGGGCGGGGTACTGAGCAGCTTGGCATTCGGGCAAAAGGCGCTGACCAAGGAGTTATTGGCCGACATTGAAGCCCAATTATTGATGGCCGACTTGGGCATCGAAACCACCACGCAATTGATTAAACAGCTGACCGATAGTTTGGAGCGCGATCAACTCAGCGACGGCCAATTATTGAGCCAAACCTTGAAGCAAAATTTATTAGCGATGCTGGAACCTTGCAGCCTGCCGTTGCAAATTCCCAAACAAGATGGGCCGTTCGTAATTTTGGTGGTGGGTGTTAACGGTGCCGGCAAGACAACTTCGATCGGTAAACTGGCTAAACGCTTGCAGCAACAAGGCCATAGCGTCATGTTGGCGGCGGGCGATACTTTCAGGGCCGCCGCAGTCGAGCAATTGCAAACCTGGGGCGAGCGCAACGATATTCAAGTCGTGGCACAGCATACCGGCGCCGATTCCGCATCGGTGATTTTCGATGCCTTACAGTCAGCCAAAGCCAAAGGGGTGGATGTATTGATCGCCGATACCGCCGGACGTTTGCATACCAAGTCCAACTTGATGGACGAATTGAAAAAAATCAAACGGATCATGGGCAAACTGGACGAGTCAGCCCCGCACGAGGTATTGCTGATACTGGATGCGGGCACCGGGCAAAATGCTTTGTCGCAAGCTAAACTATTCAACGAAGCGGTAGAACTGACCGGCATTGCCTTGACCAAGCTGGACGGCACCGCCAAGGGTGGCATTATATTCGCGCTGGCTAATCAACTGCATATTCCGATTCGTTTTATCGGTGTGGGCGAGCAGATTGACGATTTGCAGGATTTCAATGCGCAAACCTTCGTCGATGCCCTGTTTGTTCAAGAGTGATGCGCAGTAGCCAGATACCATGTTGAGATTCGAACACGTAAGCAAACGCTATCCCGATGCCGGCGAAGCCTTGACCGATGTCAGCTTTCATTTGCATCGCGGCGAAATGGCATTTTTAACCGGCCGTTCCGGTGCCGGTAAAAGTACCTTGCTGAAGTTGATCGCGATGATGGAGCAATGCACGCGCGGCAGCGTGTTGCTGGATGGCCAGGATATTACGCGCATCGGCGAACGGAAGATCCCCTACATGCGTCGTAATCTGGGCCTGATTTTTCAGGATTACAAACTGCTGAACGATAGAACGGTATTCGATAACGTGGCCCTGCCATTGGTGGTCTCGGGTTATAACCATCAGGAAGTGGCGCGGCGGGTGCGGGCATCCTTGGATAAAGTGGGTCTGTTAGGCAAGGAAAGGAAACATCCCTTGGCCCTGTCCGGTGGGGAGCAACAGCGCGTAGGTATCGCCCGAGCCATTGTCAATAAACCTAAGCTGATTCTGGCTGACGAGCCGACGGGCAACTTGGACCCGGATCTGTCCGCCGAAGTGATGTTCATGTTCGAGCAATTCAAACAGGTCGGGGTGACGGTGTTGATAGCCAGCCACGATATAGAGTTGATTAATCATCTCGGCCATCGAGTATTGACGCTCGATAAAGGCCATTTGATAGCGAGTTGACGATGAAACGCAATCACCGCAGACAAACCGGTAGCAGGCTGCTGGAATTATTCCATGCCTATATGCTCAACCATGCCCATGGACTGTTCTCCAGTCTAGGCCGGCTGAGCCGCACGCCTTTTACGTCCACCATGACCATTCTGGTATTGGCTATCGCCATTTCCTTGGCCAGCAGTTTTTATATCGTGGTCGCCAATATCCAGCAATTGACCGGCAATCTGGAGTCCAGCAATCAGATGTCCTTGTTTTTACACGACAACATTACCGACGCGGCCGGCCAGAAGCTCGCCGAGCAAATCCAGCAAAACGGTAGCGTCATGGAAGTTAAATTTATCAGCAAGAAACAGGCGCTGGAGGAGTTCAAAGCCAATAGCGGTTTCAGCGATGCGTTGAATGCGCTGGAACGCAATCCCTTGCCGAGCGTGATTCAAGTAGTGCCGAAAAATGCGCTGGAAAGCAACGAAGACATCGAGAAACTGATGTCCGATTTTAAACAATTCCCGCAAGTCGATTTCGTGCAGGTGGATATGCAATGGGTGGCGCGCTTGCAAACCATCATGCTGATTGCCAGCCGCGGTGTGATGTTAGTCAGTCTGCTACTGGGTTTCGCGGTAACCTTCATTACCGGCAATACCATTCGTCTGGAGTTGCAGAATCGCCAGGACGAAGTGTTTATTTCCAAACTGGTCGGCGCTACCCATGCTTTTATTCAACGGCCGTTTTTGTATACCGGCTTTTGGCTGGGTTTTATCTCGGGTTTTCTCGGCTGGCTGATCATGACGATCATGCTGTTGATCCTGGAAACGCCGGTGGAGAAACTATCGACCTTGTATAACAGTTCATTCGACTTACTGTTTTTGAGTTTCTCGGAGTTTATTTTGCTATTGATGATTTCGTCCATGCTGGCGGTACTTGGTTCCTGGGCGGTGTTGCACTATCAGTTGCGGCAACTAAAACCGCAATAAGCCTATGAATTTTTGGGAAACCAAGACCCTGGCGCAAATGAGCACGGAAGAGTGGGAGTCGCTGTGCGATAACTGCGGCAAGTGTTGTTTGAACAAGCTGGAAGACGAAGACACCGGAGAAATTGCTTTTACCAGCGTGGCGTGCGATTTGATCGATTTAGAAACCTGTCGTTGCACTCGTTATAGCGAGCGTTGCACGCTGGTGCCGGAATGCATCGACTTGAAGCAACATGACTTTGCCGAATACAACTGGTTGCCGTCAACCTGTGCATACCGCTTGTTAACCGACGGTGAATCGTTGCCTAGCTGGCATCCCTTGATCACCGGGACTCGCGAGTCGGTGAAAGAGGCGGGGGTGTCTATCAGCAGTTATGCGGTTAAAGAGTCGCAGGTTACCGATCTGGAAGATCATATTATCGAATGGTTGCAGCCCTGATTCAGGCTGGCTGGGCCGCCGGTCAACTTCGTTTTCCGGCGGCTTCAGGTGTGGAAAAGCCGGGATTACCGATCCCTTGGGTGGACTTTAGCTTATCCTTTGCCGGGCAACATACCTACCGTACCCGGTTTAATTCGTTTGCAACTCACTACGACATCTTCCTGACGGCATTTTGCTTCCTGTGGGTTGCTACAGGTGTCGCAAACTGTGTTACCAGTGCTTTTTACCTCGTCGACATGCCAGCCGTAACCTTGGGACTGGCAGAATTTTTTGCTGAATCTGTCGATATTGTAGTTTTTGGCAGCATTTTCCTTGGCTTTGCTCTCAACTTGGCAGTGCTCGGGGGCCAGAGTGTTCGCCATTATGTCTCGATAAATATATTCGGTAGCCTGGACGGGGCTAGCTAACAATAAAGAGGCTAACAAGGTGCCGATAAAAGTGGTTTTCATCATATTAATCCTCGCGGTTGCCGATGACTCGGATGTTCATTAAGCGATTCTCTTCGGCAATTTGATCCTTGATGGGGGCAAATTTTTCGTTTTCGCTCATTTTTACCGCCAGGATGGCGCCAACAACAACTGCGGTAGCCAGCACCAAATACAACACGAAGTTATCTTTTTCTTGTTTTACTTCTGTCATGGTTTTACCTCTTATAATAATAAATCGGCCAGTGCCGAACCGAATTTGTATTGAAAAACCTGTTCGCCCTTTAACGGGGCCGGCACTGATTTGACGTCAATCTTAGCGATTTCTCCGATACCTATAGCATGCTCGCGCCGTCGAGCCAGATCGAATATTTCGCTGAAAGCATTGAATGCATCAGCCAGGAATTGCGTTACACCTCCATGTAAGCAGCTACGGATTGAAAACACCTGATTTAGGCATTTCTGAGCTGCTTCATGGTAGCGAATCGAAACAATAAAAGAAATGCGCGGGCTTGTCAAACAAATATCGTATCAATATTATACGTTTGCCGTTGTTTTCGCAAAGACTGTCTGCAAGTGGTGTTTGGATTTTGCACTATTATCTGCTCTCCCCAATCTGATCAGGCGCGATTTGGCGTAAAAAGCCGACGGCGCTTTATTTGAAAAGTCTGGAAAAAGCAGCATCTACCGGCGATAAAATATTCGCGAAGTTGAAATTGGCGATTATCCTGGTAGTCTTCGATGCTGTTCTTGTCTAATTACTTTACTCACAGAAATAGAAAAATCTCATATGCAAACATTGACTAGAAAAATTAAAAAATATGTGACGGTGATTTTTTTAGGTGCATTGCTTCCGGCGCTAAACCCGGCTTGGGCGGAATCCGATAAGCAACTCCAGGAAAAAACGCTTAAAGCGCGGGAATTGATTCATCAGAAAGACATGGATCATTCCGCCCATGCGGAACTCGCGGACAAAACCGAGGGATTTCGCGGCGTGTTTTACGGTTATTTGCCCTGCAAGGAAAAAGATTGTGATGGTTTCAAAATGACCTTGTCTTTGAAACAAAAGAACAATTACTTATTGGTCACTCAATACGCAAAAGCCTCTTCCAGAGAGTTTTACGAGAAAGGCAAGTACGACTGGGATGACAAAACTCACATACTGTCGTTAACCTCCAATAAAGGCGATCTGAATCGCAAATTCAGCATCAAAGACGAAGGAACGTTGATACACCTGAATAGCGACGGTACGCCCATGCTCGGCGACCAGGACGATTACACGCTGGCAAGAAGCGATAAATCAAAATCTCGGGAAGTGCATATTCATTAAGCTCTTCCCTGAAGGGTCTAGCCGGTTTTAGATGACGCCGGCTATTTAAACGATAGGCTGTCGGATGCAAAGCGCCGATACAGCCTAGAGAGTATGAAATTTACGCTAATTCAGCTAAATAGTCGTTTTTCAACTTCACATAATGTTTGGCCGAATATTCCAGAAAAGCTTTTTCTTCATCGGTCAAAGCCCGCATTTGTTTGGCGGGTGTACCGACATATAAATAACCGCCTTCCAGCTTCTTGCCGGGCGGCACTAAAGCACCAGCACCCAGCATCACATAATCCCCCAGCTCGGCATCATCCATCACAATTGCACCTATGCCGATGAGACAATAATCGCCTATCGTACAGGCATGCACCACGGCGCGATGACCGATAGTGACGCCCTTACCGATTGTCAACGGATGGCCTTGCGGCGAATAGTCGCCAGCGTGGGAAACATGCAACACCGAGCCATCCTGAACGTTGGTGCCTTCGCCTATGGTAATAGCTTCGACGTCTCCGCGTATCACCGTGGTCGGCCACACCGATACATCGTCGCCTATTCTCACATCGCCGATCACGACCGCTGCTTCGTCGATGTACACGTTTTTGCCGACCTTGGGTTGTTTGCCTTTATATATTCTGATTGCCACCGCAACTCCCATTTTTTGCCATACTTAAACCGCGATGTTACGCAATTAATCGATTCTTCTCCAGTCCAGCGAGGCTAGTAATGGCATTTATAGACGGTATCAAACGGCAACTACGTTCGGTGATCGAATGGGAAAACCCCGATCCAGATCTGTTGTTGGCACAATGGACTGAAAACGGCGACGAAATCAAAAATGCCTCCAAATTAATCGTCGGTCCGGGGCAGGGCTGTATTTTCGTGTATCAGGGCCAGGTCAAAGCGGTGATCGAAGAACAATGCATGATCAATTTAGAAACCGATAACGTGCCGTTTTGGACTACGATCAAGAAATTCATGCAGTTTTTCGAGAGCGAACATAAGGTGGGAATTTATTTCTTCCGTAAAACCAAGATTCTCGATCAGAAATGGGGCACCACTTCGCCAATTAAATATCAGGACCCGAAATATCATTTCCCGGTCGCTTTAAAAGCTTACGGCAACTACAGCTACCAAATAGCCGATGCCAACGATTTTTTCGTCAATATCGTCGGCAGCCATAACCAGATGCGCATTGACGATTTCCGCAACATTCTTTCGGCGCGGATCATTAATCCCATTTCCGATTATCTGGCGGAATGTCAGTATAGCTTTGCCGACATCGACGCCAACCGCGACGAAATAGCCCGTGGCATAGCCATTAAGCTGGCCATCGTGTTTCGCAAGCTGGGTTTTAGCATTAGTGATTTTCGTATCGAAGGTACAGATTTTGATGAAGACACTTTGCGCCGCATTAACCGTATTGCCGACCTGACCGCTGAAGCGCAAGCCGCGCAAGCGGTGGGTTTGGATTACGCCAAGGTGCAGCAGTTGGACGCTTTGCGCGATGCAGCCCGTAACGAAGGCGGCGGCGCCGGGCTTGGGATGGGGATGGGCGCGGGCATCGGCTTGGGGCAAGGTATGGCCCAGTCGCTGGGCGCGACGACTAATCAGGTTGCTGCCGATAGCAATCAAACCGTCGCCAAGTTGACCGAATTGAAGCAGCTATTCGAAGCGCAGCTAATAACCGAGACCGAATACGCCGCCAAGAAACAACAAATATTGGATAAGTTTTAGCATGGCCAACTGCACGAGTTGTTCCGCACCCTTGCCTGCCAACACACAGTATTGCAGTTATTGCGGCGTCCGCAACGACATCGATTTGCTAGGCAAGCACGACTATCAAGTCATCGATGCCACCAGCGAGCGAGTTTGCCCGGAATGCGCGCAAAGTCTGCAAACCATTAGTCTGGATGCCGCCGGTTCCCTACATATCGAGCGGTGCGCCAACTGCTATGGCTTATTTTTCGATCCCGGTGAAATAGAAACCTTGCTGGATAGCGCAGTGGCGCCTGTGGTTACCGTCAACCTGGAACTACTGGGCAATATTAATAAGGACCGCTACCCGAAAAATGCCACCGTGAAATATCTTAAATGCCCGGTGTGCCAAGTGTTAATGAATCGGGTGATCTACGGCTATCGCAGCGGAGTGATTATCGACCAATGCAGAAGCCATGGCATCTGGTTGGATGGTGGACAAATCAGTCATCTGCTGGAATGGAAAAAAGCCGGCGGCCAGATTTTGAATCAGCAAAAAATCACTGCCAAACAAGAAAAAGCCAGCTCCGAGCAATTCAAAAAGGCCTTTCGGAAAGACTATTCCCGCCCGCAACAAAGCTATGGCGAACAAAGCATCGACGGCGATTTAGTGGCGTCGGTCGCCGAAGTGATATTCAAGATTTTTGAGTAACTTTAGTGTCGCCGGTTGTACTTGGGCTGTGATTTTTTTGAATAACGCCGAAGCAGGTCGGTTTTGCGCTATTTTCAATCGGGATTTCTGTGTGAGTGCTTTGCCTTGCTAAAATCGCCGTGCCGCCATATTCTTATTCGATAAGTCGGGCCCTAAAATGCCTCGATTGAGGTTGGGTTTCGAATTCGCGTTAAAAAACCAAAAGACACCCATCCGCGGTGTTGCAATAACAAAAATGTCCGGCTCTGACAGCTCGGAAAATGCCCAAGAACAATATTTAGCGAGTAAGGATGGTTGATGAATAGTTATGCTCAGGACGGTTCCAAAATCGGCAAAATTGCCGTACTTTTGCCTTGTTATAACGAGGGGCTGTCGATCAGAAAAGTGGTTGACGATTTTCGTAAAGAGCTTCCGGATGCTACCGTCTACGTTTACGACAATCGTTCTTCCGATAACACAATTGCAGAGGCCACTCTAGCGGGCGCGGTGGTGAGATCAGAACCGTGGCCGGGGAAAGGCAACGTCGTCAGGCGCATGTTTTCGGATGTCGATGCCGATATCTACATCATGGCCGACGGCGACGGCACTTACGATTCTAAAGTTGCCGGGCAAATGATACAGCGTTTGGTGGACGAACATTTGGATATGGTTGTAGGTACCCGGCGTAACGTATTCGAAAATGCCCATAGGGCCGGCCATGGTTTTGGTAATCGGCTGTTTAATGCGATGTACCGCAGTCTATTCGGGCCGCTGTTTACGGACATTTTTTCCGGCTATCGAGTTTTTTCGCGGCGCTTCGTAAAAAGTTTTCCGGCGATATCCAGCGGTTTCGAGATAGAAACCGAAATGTCCGTTCATGCCAGTCAATTGCGCATGCCCATCGCGGAAATGCCCACCGATTACGGCGCGCGCCTAGAGGGCTCCGCCAGCAAACTGCGTACGGTTCGGGATGCGTTCAGAATACTGTTTACCTTTCTGATATTGTTCAAAGAAATTCGTCCGGCGCGTTTTTTTGGCGTGCTTGCGATGGGCCTGATTCTGATTGCGCTGGTTCTGGCTCTGCCGCTATTGCTGACATATTTAGATACTGGCTTGGTACCGAGATTTCCCACCGCTATTCTGGCAACAGGCATAGTGCTATTGGCTGGCATATTCACGGTTTGCGGTTTGATTCTGGATAGCGTCGCCCGCGGCCGCCTCGAACAAAAGCGCATGTGGTATATGACAAACAGCAGAAGTCAGGCATAGGTTGTAATCCGGATGTTTATTCGCTTCCTGCTCGTCGGCGGAGCCGGCTTTTGTATCGATGCCGGTCTGACTTTTTTGCTGATACAGCTTAGCTTGGCGCCTTGGTTGGCGCGTATTCCGGCTATTTTTTCCGCAATGCTATTTACGTGGTTGGCCAATCGGTGTTTTACCTACCAAGTCGAACATTCCCGTTCTATCCGCGAAGGCGGGCGCTATATGCTGGTGGCATTGAGCATGGCTTTAATCAATTACCTGATTTACTTGGTTTTGGTTAGTTATGGCTTGTTGCCGATGTTGGCGGTGACCTTGGCAACCGCTTGTCAGACCATTCTCAGTTTTCACGCCTATCGTTATTTCGTATTCAGTGATGCCGCCGCCGGTAATACAAACAGCGATTTGCGGCAGAAATTATCTAGCGGAACAAGTTTGGAGGGCTTTGTTAGGGCAAGCTCTTGGTATCCGGATTTGGCTGTATTTGGTATTGCCACCGCGATTCTCGCGGCGGCAATGATAGTTTTGCGCGGCTTGGACAGTGGCTTGACCGGCAGCGACGAGGGGTCTCATTTTTTGAATGCGTATCTGATCTGGTCGTATGTCACCACAGCATTCGGGCAGAATCCCATGCAGTACGCCACCGATTTTTACGTGCATTACCCCAAGATTTCGATTGGGCATTGGCCGCCGCTGTACTATGCGTTTCTGTCATTATTCTTCTTCATCCTGCCGCATGCTACCTTTCCGTTCATGCTGGTCAATTTGCTGATAGGGGCGCTACCAGCTTTATTGGTGGCACGTATTACCAGGCAAGTTCTGGGTATGCCTTGGGCGCTTTTGGCGGCGATTGCTTATGTCTGCATGCCCGTCACCATTAATAACACCTTGCGATTAATGTTGGATCAGGCTTTGGTTGGCTTGTGCGTGTTGGCGGCCATGCAGTGGAGTGGTTACACCCAACAGCCCACCTTACGCAGAGGTTTGACCTACGCGGCTTTAACGTCAGCCGCTATCCTGGTAAAAGGCAACGGCTGGTTAATGGGCGTATTCCCATTTTTCCATATTGCTCTGACGGGACGTTGGCAGATACTGCTGAATTGGCGTACATACGTATCGGGTTTCGCGGCGTTGGCTGTCGTGGGGGCCTGGACGGTAGTCACCTACAAAATATCCAGCGATGGTTTCAATTACGCTTGGGGTATGGATTACTTTGTTTTGGCTTTATCGGCGTTCCTTCCAGCCATATACGCCAATATCGGGCCGATAGGGACAATCGCGGCGCTAGTCGGGGTAGTCGTCAGTGTGAGCGGCAGGGCGGATCCTGCTATAAGGGAGGCGGGGCTTACCGGCCTGGCCATGGTGCTTGCCACTATTATCTTTCATGCCATCGTGCCGGTGGATTTGGATCAGCGGTATATGTCGTCCGCCATGCCTTATATGGCGATTTTTATCAGCATGGGTGCCGCAGCCGCAGTACGGCGTTGGCAGTGGGCATTTGCTAGGCCTTGGCTGGTGGCAACAGTCTTGATCTTTGTGTTTTGCGCTCCCGGCTGGTTTTTTCTTGTCGACCGCGCGCCAAGGTTTGATTTGCGCATGGATTTGGTAGCCGAACAAATTATCAGCCAGGCGCCGGGTACGGTGACGATTGTCGACGGGCATGCGGGTACGGAGGGTGCGTTCGCTGCCGAATTGGCGTTACGCGACAAGTTTTTGCAGTGCTACGTGGTGCGAAGTTCGCAGTTGTTGGCAAAATCGGACTTCATGGGTAAACGCTACGCCCTAAGAACGGAGTCGCCGCAAGCCGTGTTGGATTTGCTGGATCAGGTTTCGGCAAGTGCTGTGGTAGTTGCTGAAGGCCCGTTAATCGAACCGCATTTTGCCCACTCTGATTTGTTGCTTTCGGCATTGAAACAGCCGAATTCGCCGTTTCGATTAGCGCAAACTTATCAGCACTACCGGCACGATGGCCGAACCTATTTGTATCTGCGCGACACGCCGATACGATTGGATCGGGAAGCGGTCAAGCGTGTCAATTTTCCCGAAAAAGCGCCACTATGACGCATGGTAGAAAAGGCGGCTTGAGCCGGTTCTCGATTACACATTCAGCACCCCCGGCAGAAAAAACTCCGCGACCAACAACGGTTGCCGATGGATCGCATAAACCGTTCGCCGCCCCCAAATAGCATCGTCTACACCAACCGCCGTTTGCAAACCTGGCGACCAAATGCCTGTATCAGCCCGACTGAACTGTCTCTGGCGGCGCTCCAAATCCGGATAGGCGAAAATCACTTCACCCAAGGGCCTGGTGCCGAGATGGGATAAATTACGGTGGGCGATTTCGATGGTCGGCTCCGGTAGGATGGTGCGGGCCAGTACCAAGGGCTCGCCATCGGCATGCAGTAACACTTCCCGGATCAATTGGTAGCGGCAGGGCGGCAAGCCCAATAGTCGGCATTCGTCTATGAAAGCCGGCTTCCAGCGGTGGAATAACACTTTTACGCCGAAGCGGCTGCCGTGGATGCCGCGCAGACGTTTGGTCAGCGAGCCGGTTTCATTGAGCCAGGATTGCAGATCGTTCGGCAGTTGCCGTTGGCTGCTTGGTTCGTGGCTTTTCCAGATGGGCGGGCGGCTGAATAGAAAACTTTTGTCGGGCAAGCGTTAAACCTCGGCGTAATGGCGGCTATGGCCGATCCAGCGTTGGATCAGCGGTTGAATGACATTGGGGTGTTGGCTGTGGATCAATTGCGCGGCGGCTGGGATCAGTTCCAGCAGGTCTCTGTCGCGCTCTAGGTCGGCGATTTTGAACTGTATCTGCCCGGTTTGGCGGGTGCCCATCACTTCGCCGGGGCCGCGCAATTCCAAGTCTTTCTCGGCTATGACGAAGCCGTCGTTGCTTTCTTTCAGGATAGCCAGGCGTTGCTTGCCGGCTTGCGAGAGCGGTGATTGATACAGCAGCAGGCAATAGCTGTCCTGGTCGCCGCGGCCGACGCGGCCGCGCAATTGGTGGAGCTGCGACAAGCCCAAACGCTCCGGATTTTCGATGATCATCAGGCCGGCGTTGGGTACGTCCACACCCACTTCAATCACCGTGGTGGCGACCAATAAATCGCAATCGCGATTTTTAAAGGCTTGCATCACCGCGTCTTTTTCCGCGGCTTTCATCCGGCCATGCACCAGGCCGACACGCACGTTCGGCAAGGCTTGGCATAGATAGGCTGCGGTTTTCTCGGCAGCCTCGCATTGTAGAGCCTCGGATTCCTCGATCAAGGTGCAGACCCAATACGCTTGGCGTTGCTGCGCCACCCAATGTTCGATACGGCCGATGACTTCTTCGCGGCGTTCCGAGGAAATTACGCTGGTGGCGATGGGTTTACGGCCGGGCGGCAGCTCGTCGATGATGGAAATGTCCAGGTCGGAATATTGCAACATCGCCAGGGTGCGCGGAATGGGCGTGGCGGTCATGATCAATTGATGGGGCCTTAAGCCGCCGTGCTGGCCTTTCTCGCGCAAGGCCAGGCGCTGATGAACCCCGAAGCGGTGTTGTTCGTCGATGACGATCAAACCCAGCTTGTGAAAATGCACGCTGTCTTGAAATAGCGCGTGCGTACCAATCACTATATTGGCGGAGCCGTCGGCGAGCGCACCCAATGTGGCTTGCCGGGCTTTACCTTTCAATTGGCCGGTCAGAAATAAGACTTGGTGGCCGGTTTCGGCAAACCATATGCTGAAGTTACGAAAGTGTTGTTCGGCCAATAATTCCGTGGGGGCCATGATCGCGACTTGATAACCCGAGTTCAGCGCCAACAAGCTTGCCAGAGCGGCTACCACGGTCTTGCCGGAGCCAACGTCGCCTTGCACGAGGCGCAGCATGGGTTGCGCTTGACGGCAATCGCTTTCGATTTCAGAACTAACTCGCTGTTGCGCACCTGTCAGTCGAAACGGCAAGCCTTCCAGGAAGGCCTGTTTGGCAGCCTGGTTTATGTCAAAAACCGGCGACTGCCAGCTTTTATAAGCTAACTTGCCTTGCAATAGTGCCAAATGGTGGGCCAGAAACTCCTCAAAAACCAGGCGTTTTAAGGCGGGCAAGGAGCCACCGTTGATGATCTCCGCCGACAAATGCGGCGGTGGATTATGCAGGGTTTGTAGAGCGTCGTTCAGCGAAGGGTAACCATGCTCGGTCAACAAATTAGCCGGTAGCCAGTCCGTAATCGCGCTGTCGCTGGTTAAACATAGGGTTAACGCCTGTTTGATAGCTTTGCGGAGCGCGGATTGGGAAATACCTTCGGTTAACGGATAGACCGGCGTCAACGTGGTTTCCAGTAGTTGCTCGGCGGCGGAAACGATTTTGTATTCCGGATGCACCATTTCCAGGCCGTTGTAACCGTAACGGATTTCGCCGAAACAGCCGAGTAGGGTGCCCGGCTTTAGCTGCTGACTTTGTTGCACGGTGAAATGGAAAAACCGGATCGACAAGCTGCCGCTGGCGTCGGCGATGCGGCAAATTACGCTGGGACGTCCGCGCTGGATGCTGTCTGTAAATTCGACGGTGCCGCAAACCAAGGTGGTCATACCCGGCATCAACTGGGAAATGGGTACGATACGGCTGCGATCCTGGTATCGCAAGGGTAGGTGGAACAACAGGTCTTGGAGGGTATGGATGCCCAGTTTTTCCAGGCGGGCGGCGGATTGGGAACCGATGCCTGTCAAGGTGGTGACAGGCTGTTTATGCGGTTCCAGATGACTCATGAATCAACAGATAAGGCGAAATAAAACGCCTCGTTGTTTTGATCAGTAGTATTCGTTGCGCAATACCATCACGCCGTCCATTTCCACGCCAACGCCTTTGGGTAATGCCGCCACGCCTACTGCCGCACGAGCGGGGTAGGGTTGGCTGAAGTATTCGGCCATGATTTCGTTGACGATAGGGAAGTTGCTTAAATCGGTCAGAAAGACATTGAGTTTGACGATGTCGTTGAAGTCGCCGCCAGCGGCTTCGGTGACGGCTTTCAGGTTATCGAATACCCGGCGGATATGTACGGCGATGTCGCCATCCACGACTTGCATTGTTTCGGGGTCAAGCGGGATTTGTCCGGATAAATAAACCGTCTCGCCGACTTTGACGGCTTGCGAATAAGTGCCGATTGCTTGCGGGGCCAGAGGTGTCGAGATGATTTCCTTGTTCATGCTATGCCTTGATGCGGGTAATTTTTAAAACGATGGAAAGTTTTTTCAGCTTACGGATGATATTGGCCAAATGCACGCGGTCCTTCACGGCCAGGGTTAATAAATCCACCGAGACCCGGTCGTCCTGGCTGACCACGGTAATGTTTTCGATATTGGAATCCATGCTGGAGATGGTCGAGGCGATGGTGGCCAGCGAACCGCGTTGGTTTAACAATTCGATACGGATTTCGGCGGGGAATTCGCCGCTGGCTTCCGGGCTCCATTCCACATCCAGCCAGGTAGTCTGTTTTTTTCTGACTTCATTGCTGTTACGGCATTCGTGATGATGAACGACGATGCCCTTGCCGGGGTTGAAGAAGCCGATAATCGAGTCGCCGGGAATCGGCCGGCAGCATTTGGCAAGGCTGACGACGATGCCTTCGGTGCCTTTGATAATTAAAGGCGTTTTATGCGTCGATTCGTTGTCGTCGAGTTTGACGGCGGCGTTCACGTCGGTTTGGCTGATGCGTTTGGCCACCAGGAAGGGCATGCGGTTACCCAAGCCGATGTCTTCCAGCAACTCGTTCATCGAGTGCTTTTTCAAGACCTGTAACACCTGGATGATGCGGGTGTTATCGACATTTTCCAGTTGAATACCCAGGCTCTGCAGTTCTTTTTCCAGCAGGCGGCGGCCCAGATTGATCGCTTCCTGCTGGTTGAAGTTTTTCAAATAGGCGCGGATGCAGCTGCGTGCCTTGGCGGTGGTGACGTAGTTCAGCCAAAGGGGATTCGGTCTGGCCCAAGTGGCGGTGATGACTTCCACCGTCATACCGTTTTCTAGTTTGGTTTGCAGCGGCACCAGTTTCTTGTCGATGCGTGCCGAAATGCAGGCGTTGCCGACATCGGTATGTACCAGGTAGGCGAAATCGACGATGGTCGCGCCGCGCGGCAATTTGATGATTTTGCCTTTGGGGGTAAATACGAAAACTTCTTGCGGGAACAGATCGACTTTTAAGTTATCGATGAATTCCAGCGAATCGCCGGCGGATTTTTGGATTTCCAGTAAATCGCGCAGCCACTCGTTAGCGCGCGCCTGGATGGTCTCACTTTTATCGTTGTCGGATTTATATAGCCAATGCGCGGCAATCCCCGATTCCGAAAGGCGGTGCATTTCGTGGGTGCGAATCTGAATTTCGATAGGTACGCCGTAAGGGCCTATCAATATCGTGTGCAGCGACTGATAGCCGTTGGCTTTCGGCAGCGCGATGTAGTCCTTGAAGCGGCCGGGAACGGGTTTATATAAATTGTGCACGCAGCCTAAAGCCCGGTAACAGTCGTCGACCTGATGGCAATAAATGCGGAAAGCGTAGACATCAAAAACGTCGGTAAAGGAAATCCGTTTGCTGAGCATTTTTTGATAAATGCTGGCGATGTTTTTTTCGCGGCCCGCCACTGCACCGTCCAAGTTGGATTCGTTTAGACGATTTTGGATGGCATTCTGGATGGTGTCGATGATTTCCTTGCGGTTGCCGCGCGATTTTTTCACGGCATTATTGATGGCCGTGTAGCGGTTGGGGTAGAGCGCTTTAAAGCCCAACGATTCCAGCTGATGCCTGACATCGTTCATGCCCAGCCGATTGGCTATAGGGGCGTAAATTTCCAGCGTTTCCTTGGCGATGCGGCGTTTTTTATCGACCGGCATATTGCCCATGGTTTGCATATTGTGCAAACGGTCGGCGAGTTTTACCACGATTACGCGCAGATCTTGCGCCATGGCTAGGAACATTTTTCTGACGTTTTCCGCTTGCGCTTCGGCGCGGGAACGGCTGTCGATCTTGGAGAGTTTGGTCACGCCATCAACCAGTTCAGCCACTTCGACGCCAAACTGTTCCCCCAGTTGTTCCTTGCTGATAGGGGTGTCTTCGATGACATCGTGCAGAATGGCCGCCATGATGCCATGGTGATCCATGTGCATGCTGGCCAGTGTGATCGCCACGGATACCGGATGACAGATATAGGCTTCGCCGCTCCTGCGGAATTGCCCGGAATGCGCGGCCGCACCGAAATGGTAGGCGCGGATCACATCGTTGATTTGTTCTTGGTCGAGATAGCTGCGCAGGATCTCGCAGAGCTGGTGAAGAAGTTTTTCTTCAGGATGCTCGATAGCAGGTAGCGCTGGTGCGGGTTTGACAGCTATCTCGGGCATGGGTGTTAGATTTCCAGATGGGTTTCCGAAACGTAACCTGCGCGATGCAAACGGTCGATATTTTCTTCGTTGACAAAGCCTGCGGCTATTTCACGAAGTGCCAGCACAGTGTCTTTATCTTTGCCGCGTGGAACGAATTCATCGGCGCCTTTTTCCAACTGCCGTGCTCTTTTGCTGGCGAGTAACACCAATTTGAAACGGTTTTCAACATTTTCCAAACAATCTTCAACGGTAACGCGTGCCATTATTAAACCTTATCTGAGTTTGCGGGGGATCTTTGCCCGGTAGACTGTAACAGTATCGAGCGGACAAGGCTGAATTATAAGATAAATGGCGCACTTAGGCCAATCGAGGCTGCAAGCGGCTAGGTGGAGAAAGTAAAACGACAGGCAATAAAAAGCCCGCTATACGCGGGCCCGTCCTGTTTGTTGTAATTATTATTGTTATTGTGTTGGACGCCTGCCTTAGGGCAGTTTAGTCAAGCAATTACTATTTTATAGTTATTATTATCAGCCGTTTTACAGGCTGTTTCCCTCCCCCCTCAAAGATGCAACCCGTTAAGGTTGAATGCACTCCGTATTCAAGGTGGGCGCAGTGTATTTTAAAAAAAACCGGGTGTCCAACAAAAAAATCAGTTTTATTTCGGGAAATGGTTTTGCCCCGAAATTAATTTTCTTAAACAAAAACTTAGCTCGTATCAGGTTTTTCTAATGTTTGAAATTAGCGTTCCATTCGGCGCGATTCTTCCTCGCTGAGAAAGAAATTTAGCCGTTCGTTGAGGATGGCTTGTAGCTGAAAGCTGAGATCAGTCTGTTGTTTTGCCAATCTGATTTGCATGATCGCCGCTTCGGTTTCGCCGCTAGCGTAATAGTACTCGGCCATGTAGCGATGCGATTCCCCGGGCTGTTTGAGGTCGGCGAAAATCTGTGCGAGTAGTTCGTAATAATACGCCTGGTCTTTCTCGCTATCCGACAAGCTTTGTAACACTTGTTTTGCGCGTTGCGGTTGAGCGTTCTTGACCAGGCTGCGGGTATATTGAATTTTTAAGGCGTCATTGCTGGGGAAGGTGTTAATTGCTTTCTCAAATAATTTGCCGGCTTTTTCGTAGTCGTGCGCATCCATCGCTGTGCGGGCCAGCGCGGAGATATATTGCGGTTGCGACGGATATTGCTCGGTGAGTTTTTGAAAAATTTCGCTGGCTGCGGCGTATTGTTGATTTTCCAAATATACCAAGCCCATGCCATAGCGGGCGACAGCTCTTTGTTCCGGCGTGCCTTGCATTTCGAGCGTGGTGAAATGCTGTAGCGCGGTGCGTTTGTCCTGCGCAGTCAGCACGGTAAGCTTGGCCTTCGTCAACAAATACGCTAATGAATCCGGATATTGCCGGTAGGGATAGATTTCCGCTCTGCCGCGGGTGTCGGCCACCCGATTTTCCGATACCGGGTGGGTTCTTAAAAATTCAGGTACGCCTTTGCCGTAATAACGGGTGGATTGCTGTAAGCGTTCGAAAAAAGTCGGCATGCTGCGCGGGTCGTAATTGGCGCCTGCCAGGGTTTGCATGCCCACCCGGTCAGCTTCTTTTTCGTGGTCGCGGGTAAAGTCGATTTGAAACTGAATATTGCCGGCTTGGATTGCCATTAAAGCCGCTTGACCCATATTGGGTGACTGGGTGCCGATTAAAATGGCCGCTAACGTGGCGGCGACGGTTGGGATCGACAATTTACTGGCTTTTTCAATCGATCTGTATAAGTGGCGTTGAGTAACGTGGGCAATCTCGTGAGCCATTACAGACGCCAGTTCGCTCTCCGCTTCGGTCAACAGAATCAAGCCGGAATTGACCCCGATGTATCCGCCCGGGCCGGCGAAGGCGTTGATATTGGGGTCCATCACGACAAAAAAGTGGAAGGGATTCGACGGCGTGTCGCTGTGGGACGCTAATTGCCGACCTATGTTCTGGATGTATTGCTGGATTTCCACATCCTGATTAATTTCGGCTTGTTGATGCAAATTACGAAAAAATGCTTCGCCGAATTCCTTTTCCTGAGCGGGGGAAATGATGGCGCCTGCTGAATCGCCCATGTCCGGCAGTTGGATTTTTTCGATGTCCAAGGCTCGCGGCGACGGACAGAACAGGATCAGGCCAAGGCTGAAAATAAGAGGCTTAATTGTCATGGAAGCTCGGACTGGAAGCAGTAAATTTGGTTCAATGGCGAAACAATGCGCGGCAAAAACGGGCAGCTTGAGTGTGCTCGTATTAAAATAGGCCGAATATTGAATTTAACGATTATTCTACAGCGCGATGAAATATGCCGTACAAGTTAATGCCAGTCCTTACGCCAGCAATGCCGGCCTGAACGCCTGTCGGTTCATTCAAGCGGCGTTGGCGGCCGAGCACCAAATTCTGCGAGTATTTTTTTACAAGGAAGGTGTCTATCATGCTTTCCGTTATGCCCAGCCTCCTGAGGATGAATTTTCGATTACTCGATATTGGTCGGCTTTGGCTGAGCAATATGGTGTGGATTTAGTGGTATGCATCTCGGCGGCGCAGCGCCGGGGGTTGTTGTGTCTTGATGAGGCTGCACGTCAGGGTAAGCAGGATGACGATACGGCGCCGGGGTTTCGGATAGCCGGTTTAGGACAGTGGCTGGAGGCGACTCTGCTGGCTGACCGCAGTATTGTCTTCGGTTAACTGTGCCATGAAACGCTATCTATTTATCATGCGCCGCTTGCCTTACAGCGGGGGGCATCTGCAAGAAACTCTGGATGCCATTTTGACTGCTGCGGCCTTTGATCAGCACGTCGCCTTGCTTTTTGTCGACGATGCCGTGTGGCAATTAAAAAATCAGCAGCAACCTGGCGGATTAGATTTAAAGGATACCTCGGCAATTTTTCAGGCCTTGCAAATATACGACGTTAACGATTTGTACGTAGAGGAAGAATCCTTGCAACTGGCCGGACTCACATCCACCGATCTAATCTTGCCTGTCGTCAGTCTGCCGCGTGTCGAAGTTAGCCGCTTGATGCATCGTTACGACCTTATTATTTCCGATTAACGCTGCGGAGTTAAACAGTTGAAGCCGCTTAAGCTAAAATTCTTTATTCGTAATATTTACCCCACTTAAGTAGACCGAGGACGAGCACACCATGGCGGATGAAATTGAAGAAAAAAGGCGTTATTTTCGAGTCAACGACACGATAAATCTGCTGCACAAAGTCATCGACAAAAAAAATGTCGACGCCTTGAGTCATGTCTCTAATGATGTATTGGGCAATTGTTCATTGACCTCTGCCTTGGACGTGTTGGCGCAGGAAGCTCGCATGTTGTCGCCGCGCCTGGAAAGGCGCGATCCGGAAATGTTTGAATATCTGAAGATCATCGACACCAAAATCAACTTGATTGCACAGGCGATCAGCGCACAGAGCGAAGAGTTTTCCGAACACGATACCCGAGACGTCAGTCTCAGCGCCACTGGGTTAGCTTTTAGCAATGAAACACCTATAGCGGTTGGCGAACTGCTGGAATTGCGGATGCTGCTGACCTCGTGTATGGCGGTGATCGTGGCCTACGCGAATGTCGTCCAGTGCAAGGATATTTCCGGCGAAAGCCCGGAGCGGCCGTTCTTTATCTGTGTTGAGTACGTCAATCTCAAAGAAGACGATAGAGAGCTGTTAATCAAGCATGTCGTCAAGAAACAATTGCAACAATTGCGTGATAAAAACGAGTTTTAGCGGCGTAGTCCGGCTTTACTGCGCGTTCGACAGGTTGGCGATTGATCTCTCCTAAACTTAAACAACTTTTACATGTCCTGGCGGACGGCCAATTTCACTCGGGGACCGAATTGGCGGGCTTTCTGGGCGTGAGTCGTTCGGCGGTATGGAAACACTTAAGTGCGTTGTCCGAATTCGGTATCGAGTTACTAGCGGTATCGGGCAAAGGTTACCGTTTGCAAAGCCCTTTACAGTTGTTGGACGAGCAACAGATTGATCAGCACTTGGGTGGCCATGCTCGATCCTTGCTGGGTGAACTGGAAATTCACGACGAGATTCACTCTACCAATACTTATTTATTGGATAGGGCGCGGCTGGGTGCCGGCATCGGCTCGGTCTGTTTGGCCGAACGGCAAACCGCGGGGAAAGGGCGGCGCGGTAGGTATTGGGTTTCGCCGTTTGGTCACAATATTTATTTATCAATTTTGTGGCGTTTCCAGGGTGGGCCGGCTGCGATCAGCGGATTGAGCCTGGCGGTTGGGGTAGCGGTAATTCGCGCGTTGCGAGGTTTCGGGATTGTTGATGTGGGTTTGAAGTGGCCGAACGATATTTATTGGCGACAACGTAAATTGGCGGGGATTTTGATTGAGGTGTCCGGGGAAAGTAGCGGGCCTTGCCATGCGGTGATAGGTTTGGGTTTAAATGTGTATTTGCCGGTGCATGAAGGTCAGGCCATCGAACAGGATTGGGTCGATTTGCACGGTATTTTGGCCGAGTCGGTTCATGGTCAGCGCAATCGGCTGGTGGGCGAGTTATTGAATCAGTTGCTACCGGTGCTGGCGGATTACGAGACCCGTGCACTGGGGCATTATCTCGACGAATGGCGTAGCTACGATTGCATGCAAGGCAAACAGGTCGATATTTTTATGCACGAGCAGAGCTTTAGCGGCGTGGTGGCGGGCATCGACGATCAAGGTCTGTTGTTGCTGGAACTCGCCGACGGCGAAACCCGAGTGTTTGCGTCCGGCGAAGTCAGTTTTCGGCGCTTATGATTTTACTGGTCGATATTGGCAACTCACGTCTGAAATGGACCCAGGCAGAGGCCGGTGTGCTGAAACCGACGATGTTTATGGATTATCGCCAAGCGGATTTTCCGGAACGTTTGCGTGAGTTTTGGCTGAGTATCCCCGCACCCAAGCAAGTGGCTATGGCGTCGGTATCGGAAAATGCTCTGACCGTTTTATTGGGCGACATGGCGCGGGGACTATGGCCCGGTGTAGAGCTGATCATGCCGCAGTCTTCGCAAACAGCTTTTAACGTCAAAAATGCATACGCTGAGCCGGAGAAGTTGGGGGTGGACCGCTGGTTGGCATTGCAGGCTGCGCATCGTTATTATCCTGGGGATACCTGTGTTGTCGATTGTGGCACCGCCATCACAATAGATTTCATCGAGAGCGATGGCAGGCATCTGGGCGGCTTAATCAGTCCGGGGTTGTTGCTGATGAAAAAATCCTTGGCAAACAATACCGCTGCGCTGCCGTTTAGCGAAGACCAGGCAGAGACAAGTTTGGCGGTTGTCACGGCGGCGGCTATCAATAACGGTACCTTGTTAGCCGCGGCTGGTCTGATAGAGGCGGCCTTGGCGCGTCAGCCCAAAGCCTATCAGTTAGTGTTGAGTGGCGGCGATGGGGAGATGTTAGCGCGGCATCTGGCCGTTCCAAGCATTGTAGACGGCGATTTGGTCTTTAAAGGCTTGCTCAATTATTGCCAAAACGACAAAGCCTTATGAAGGTGCTGTTTTTTTTGTTATGTCTGCTGAATGTGTTGTTTTTTTTCTGGAAGCTACATTTTGGTGCGCTGACGCCATCAGTCGAGCCGGTCACTAATATTCCGGCCTTGCTAACGGTCAGAGAGAGACAATTGGCACGGCGTGGAGCACAAATTTCTGCTTATCTGGACAATGCTGCCGCTGAATTGCAAGCCAAGCAAGTGGCGGATATTTTGCAGCGCTTAAACCCGCCTCAAGTTGTTTTAGTTTTTAAAACAAGCCCTCATACGCCTAAGCCAACTGGTTCAGACAGGCAGAAAACCGCGATCCATCATTGCTATGAGGCAGGGCCGTTCAGCGATCAGGACGCATTGCGGCGATGGGCCAATACTGCGCGTTTAACTGAGTTCAAAGCCGTAAACAAGTCAACTATGGTTTCTTCGGACTTTCAGGTTTATTACCCGGCTGGAAAAGATGCCGAACAAACCCGTATCAATAAAATGATGCTAAAGGCCAAAGGATTTAACGATGTCTGGCCGGTAACCGATGGTGATATCAAAGGGGCAATATCGCTCGGCGTGTTCAATGAGCGGCAGCGCGCTATGCTATTTAAAAACCAGTTGGCCGAGCAAGGCGTCAAAGCGGAAATTAGGCAGCGCAATAAACTCCGGGATGAATTGTTTATTCGGTTCGTCGGGGGGCAGAGCGCTATTTTCAAGAATGTTGGCTATACACGAGTGGCCGATATAGACTGTGGCAATGCATTGAAATAGGCGCCAGACGCTGGCCGCATTTGCTACAGACGCTATGACGGTCGTTGCGCCGGATGAGGCTAATTTAGTTTCATCCGGCTTTTTTATGTCCGAAAAAATTACTTTAACGCAGTTCAAAAGGTGTAACGCACCGATTTGGTGACTTTTTTAGGCAAAAGGCAAAAATCACTCGTAACGTGTCGGTAATATTTACACTTTGCAATTTTTGCTCTTATAACTTATTGAAAAAAAACATAATTAATTGTGGCATTGTATTTGCTTTATTCTGTATGGGTGGGTGTTTATATATATCCACCCCCCTTCTTAGTTGGGATTGAGGAACAATTTTGACTAAGGAGTAAGGTGGTCAAAAGGATGACCAATTGTTAACGTTAATTTAAATGGGGAATATCCATGAAAACGCTTTTATCTTTAAAACTTTGGCTTGCTGTTTGCCTATTTGCGGTTTCGACTGTAAGTTCGGCAGGCATCATTTGGGAATCTACTGACGGCGATAGCAATTTTATCTCCTTCGGTTCTAGTTCATTCCCATTTACTTCAAGTGACACCTTCGGTATCTTTTCTGCTACCGCTGATCTGGCTATTGATGCACCTGTTTACACCTTTAACGGTGTAGGCACGTTTGCTTCTGCTAGCCCTTTCAAATTGGGTCTGTTGACAGCGAGCGGTTGGGTTAGCGAAGCTGGTAACTATGAATTGGGTGCCCCTAATACGTTCTTGTTGACCTTTGTAAAACCAGGCGTAGTCACCAGCAACTTGAGCTTTCTGTTTGGATTCGATCTGAAAGCTGCTGCGAATCAAAACCCTGTCACTAGTGTACCTCTCCCTGCATCGGTATGGTTTATGACAAGTGCTTTGATGGGCTTCCTGTATACCGGTCGTCGTAAAGCGGCCGTTCAAGCTTAAAAATTTTTGAGCTTTTTAAACCGGATGGAGTCGTTCTCCATCCGGTTTTTTTACGTCTGTTGAAAATCTCCGAGTACCTTTAGTTTCCCGCATGGCGGGAGCTTTTAAATCGCTTAGTGAATCATTATGGCCGTTGAGCTCCCGCTTTCCCGGGAGCGACGATTGATAAACAAGTGAGCAATTAATGGTCTTTCTTCACTGCTTTTCTGCTTAAGAACACGCCGACAGCGCTACCGAATAACCAAATTGGTGCGGGCAGCGGAACTGGCTGAACAGAGCCTGACACGGGTTTAAACGACACTAATTTCAACAAATCGCCATTCAGAAAATCGTTGTTCGCCGCCAAGGTAAAGTAGCCGGAGCTGGTCGGCGCGGAGGAGCCGGCTTTGGCGTAAAGGTTAAACTCACCCGCGCCGCCGTCCCATCTAGCGCTTTTCCCCCAACCGCCACCTTGCGTCCACTGGCCTATCAATTGTTGGTTAAAGTCCAGTGTTTCGCCTGCGCTATCCCAGGTGGCAAAATCGAAATCCGTCATCTGAAATGTGCCGTTTCCCAAGCCTCCCGTGGCGTTGGACACAGTTAATGTGAAAGCCTTGATTGCGTCATTGTTGCTGAAATCGAGAAAAGCCGAGCCTGGATTGGGAATGAGTTGCTCATCCAGGCTGATAAGGCCTTGCGCAGTGGCGGCGTTTCCGAATGCTAAGCCGCTGTAATCGAGACTAAAAGTAACTATTGCGGCCTCGGCGTTGCCGGCCGCACATAATGGGATAAGTACGGTCAGGCCGGTTTTTAAAAGTTTGTTGAGTTGCTTATTCATCGTTGTTCTGGTTTATATTGAAAAAGAGACTACGCCGGCCCGGCGGGTAGGGCGTTGCCGGGCGAGTGGATTTTGCTAATCCAGCCTTTAAATTCCCTGGCGTTGCTACGCCCGTAAAAACGGGAATCCGGTTCCTCTCCTGTGCGTCGGCTAGCGCAGGAGAGGCTTTGTTTAAAGCTTAGGCGAACAGCTTGCTGAAATGCCGGGATTGGAACATGTCCGTCCCGGCCCGCAGATGCTAACCGCCGCTGACTATCATGCTTCGTGCCTGATTCTTTAGGTTTATCGCGTTTTGCATGAGCGTTGTGCGGTTTGGATAAAGCTTGTTCGTTGCCTGTGTTTCGTAATAGAGCGCTTGCTGCAGTTTGTCTAACGCATCCGGATAGGGATTAATGACAGCTTCCTTAAGTACGTCGATAGCGTCCTGAGTATCTGCAATCGCCAGTTTCAAGGTTTTGACGCTTTGATCGCCGCTCAACGCCATCGCTTTTTGGTCCAAAAGATTAGAGCTGCGGATGTTTTCCAGCACGTTGATGGAGCGCAGGAATAAAGCGACGGCAATCACTTGCGACGAATCCAGTTTGCCTTGGCGGTTGGCTTTACTCGAGGTGAATGCGCCCGGCGAACTGTTAAATGCATCGGAACTGTAAAACGCCACAGTCTCTTCCAACGTGGTCACACTGTTATTGTGGAAGAACGGCGCGGTATCGGCAGCTTCGATGAGTGATGGGGTATTGAAGCGATTCAAACCGTGATGACCCGCAGGACGAGTAGTGGTGCCGGCGGGTGCGACACTGCCGTCGCTGTAACAGGTTTCGTTAAAGTTCGGACCACAATCGGTTTGTAGTGTTTGTCCGAAACCGCCATCGTATGCCAGATCAGGATCGGCCAAATGATGCAACTGGTCGCGCATGCGCTCTACGCCGGTGTCGCGCGTTGGATTGGCATTGGTGGTGGAGCTGATGCCGCCGGCGTTGGAGTGGCAGCCATTGCAGTTGCCGGTGGTGCCGAATAACACCGTACCGTCGGCAAGTTTCGGATTGTTTTTAGTGTTGAACAAGAACAAGCCGTTTTGCACTAGCGGCGACTTGAAATACATATTGGCAAGATTGATTTCTTCGCTGCGGCCCAGGGACAGCATATAAGCTTCCAACGCATCCAGCTCGGCTTCGGTAGGCATTCTAAAGTCGATGTTTTCAGCGCGAATCAGGGTTTTGGGCAAATGCTGTTTGATAGCCCCCTTGGCAAAATCTCGCAGCGATCCGCCGTCGGGTGCGCCGTCTCCCGACCAACCGATAGCATGCGTATGTGTACCGGATTGCTGTGCTTCGGGGTCGTGAGCGTTGAAATAATCCGTATCCTGAGTGAATTCGCCGTTGCCGTAGCCTGGGTTGATGGTTTTTTCAAAGGTTAAGGTGTTGGCTATACCCAGCAGATGCGACGAGCTACGCAGTACCGGTGGTCTATCGAAGCCATCGACATTGGCCACGAATAAGCCAAACTGTCTGAGCAGCGCAGGTTTTTCCAGATCGGCTAATACCGGATTGGTTTCGGCTACAAACAGCGGATCGGTTTTCGGCAGCTTGGCGATGTAACTGGGATCGATGGTATGGTTGTTGTCCGGCCTGTGGCAGGTGGCGCAGGTACGACCGTTGCCGTTAAAGGTTTGTTCGGTAAACAGCTGTTGCCCGGCGGCGATCAGTTGTGTCAGTTGTTCTGGAGAGGTGGCAGCCGAGGCAGTCACAGCCGCTTGCGCGGTTTTGGGTAATAAAAATTCGAACGCCGCTTGTGCGGGACGGGCGTTCTTTTCTGTCGTTACGGAGCCAATCGTTGCCGCCGGCCAATAGCGCTCGGTGTAATATAGCCGTTGCAGTAAGCTTGGCGAGCCGAATAACAGGCCGCCGGTTTGCGGTGTCTCTCCGGCCTTGGCAATCGCGACGGCATCCATCGTAAAGCCGGTGAAGCGGTCGCGGTCCAGTTGGGTTGTCAGTAAGTGTTTATTTTCATGGGCTGACAATGGGCCAATTTTGACCGCTTTGTCGTTTAGGTTATTGCCGGATTTGTGATTATCCAGCAGCCAAACATCGTATTCTTCTTGATTGGATAAGCCGCTGACCGCCACTCTTAATTGGCCATTCACCAGATTCAATGCCGCTTCACCATTGGCAACGGTAAATTGCCTGGATTGCGCTCGCGAAAAACCCAAGCCGACACGCAAAACCTCTAAGTTTCCTTGTTGTTCGTGCGCACTTTTCCAGCGCTCGTAGACTTTACTTAACGCATCGACATTGCCGTGGCCGGTGAAAGGGGCTTCCGGTTTGGGGGTGAGAGCGTAGCCCAAGGCGATTGCGGCGACAAAAGCCAAAGGAATTTTTAATTGTTTTTTCATGCTTATAATCCTGGGTTGAGCTAAATAAGGCTGATGCGGCGGACAACGACGGGATTTGATAGAAAGCACGGTTCCGGATGTTTCTGATCATGGTAACCAATTAAATTGTGTTCCAGCGCGGCATCCCCCAGGCAAAAGCAATAGCTATGCCTGATTGTGTTTTATAGTTAGCCGATAGAAAAAATCCATATAAAACAATGATATGAGCTTGTTGAGTTCTGGTTTTATCAGACGTGAACAAGCATGAGCGGGTCGCTAGATGATTTTTTCGATATGTCAAACTTCTAGCTTTCGGATAAATGGGTCATATGCCTTATATCTGTGTTATATGACACAGTCATTTAGATTGTCGACGCTGAAAGTACTTTAAGCTTTCGCTAAACAGTATGTTTTAGAGGCTTTTGACAGGAAATATTTTTTTGTATTGCAAATTCCAGCATGATTCCTCCGGTTTTTTGGTGTGGACTCCTCCGGTAGGCGCGTTTTGGCTATTTAGCGTGTCGGAAAATGGGTTATTTACCTTAAATTACAGATGCTGGAAGTTCTGCGGTCGGACTGAGTGGCTTGCGGCGCAACTGTGTTCAGTGGACGTGGATCGGCTGTTCCCGATTAATGGCTGGAAAATTAATCGCTTTGAGTAGGCCGGGGTTTCGGGACATGAATCCCGTTTCCCAGCCCTTAATTTAAGCTAGTTTTCGTAGCCAAACTCGTTTATGAATGGTTGCAGCTCAGGCAGGATGGTGGTGTATTCCGCTCGATAATGCTGCCAACGGCCAACTGATGATGAATATAAAGGTTGCGCGACCTGGCTAAAACTGGGGCTGGCGATGTACTTGCCGCCTGCTTTTTTATGGAATTCGGCGACTGCCGGATCCCACTCCAAACCAATAAAATCAAACACCTTTCGGAATGCCGGTTCGAAATCAAATACCGCGTCTTCGTATCGGAACTCGATAAAACGCATCGTTAATTTCGGTCTGATAGTCAGCCACCAGTCCATGACTTGCGCATAAAACCGGGCAGTACTTTCCCAGCTTAGTAATTGCACCGTTGATGGCGTCGGCAACATGGTTTGCATGAAGCAGCTCAAGCAAACGTCGCGCGGATCGCGCAGCAAAAATACCAGTTTGGCGTCCGGAAAAATGCAGTTGATCAAGCCCAGATCGATGGTGTTCATCGTCGTCTTATCCAGCAATAATCGGGTGCCGATCTTATCGCCGTACAAGGCGCGGGCTCGGTGCCAGTAAAACGCACGTAAGTGTTCTACGCCTGCTAAATCAAGTTTGCGCAGTTGCTCGGCGACGTGACCTTGTCCATTCGACATTCGCTTAAGTTCCTTCGCCATCGAGATAACCAGATCGGTTTCGTCCGCGACAAAAATTTCCGGATGGGCGGCCAGCACTTCCTGGGTTAGGGTAGTGCCGGTACGCATAAAGCCCAACAGAAAAACCGGCGCGGGTTGGTCGGCTGGAAACTCGGTATGGGTCCAGCGTCCCAGTAGTTCGCTATCAAATTCCGTCTTATGTGTTTCCAGCATTTTTGGAACTAAGCTGGCGTCTTGGCGTTTTACTTCCGGTAGGCGCGGCGCCTGTTCGGCGGCTGCATGCAAATGCGGGAAAACCTGATCATATTGTCCAAGCTTGTCCAGAATCCGAGCCAGCTCTTTATTGGCTCGGAATCTTTCTTCGGTGGTCAATAAAGCGTTTTGCAATACCTTTTCCAAACGTTGTTTGGCTTCTTGGTTCAGGCCATCGGCAGCTTCCAGAGTGGCGAGTAAAATCGACAGTACTGCGCTGTTCGGCGCCAATTTCAATGCCTGTCTACCGGCTGCGAGGGCGGGTTTTTTCTGATTTAGACGAGAGTAGGTCAAAGCCAGCAATTGATAGCCGCGCAATTGCCCCGGATTAATTTGCACGGCTTGTTTGCATAGCGCCAGTGCACCGGGAAAATCGTTCCAATACTGCAATTGGTCGACCATATCCAGAGCCAGGCCAATGTCGCGGCTTTTACGGGATTTTTTTAACAGCAGCTGCCCGGACTGATGAAGGTGCGCCAAGCCTTCCTCGCGCTGCCCGAGCCAGCATAGCGATTGTCCCAAGCAGGCCTTGATTTGCGGATCTTTAGGGCTTTCCGCCGCTGCCTTGGTAAACCATACCACCGCTTCGCTGAAATTTTTTTGTTGGACGGCGGCCTGGCCGAGTTGCATGAATGGGGGCATGGTGTTTATCGCTATAAAATCGAATGACAGTTGTCTGAGGGGGCGTTTTTATTGTTAAGCGAAGTTGCAAAACTCGCTTAAATCAATTACGTGAGGTGCTTTAGGGGATTGCGGTTTGCTGTAATTTGTCTTGGCCTCCTGCCGCTGGGGTTTCAATACGTTATTGACGCTGATTATATCTTAGCCGCGCCAGCTATTATCACCTGGTTGTGAGCATACTTAGCGTGATGTTGGCTGCCGGTTTTTTCTGGCAATCGAAATCAAGCCTAACAGTCCGCTGCCGAGTATCCAACTCGCGGCGGGAAGGGGGACTGCTGTTGGTGTATCTACGGCAATATCGTCAATTTGCACTTTGAATTCCGCGCCGATTTCGATTATATCCTCAACGCTTTGCGCGCCATGGAAATGTATCCAGACCGCCGCGACATTCGCAAAGTCTTGATTCAGTGCCAGCGTTCCGGAAAAGCCATTTTCAACTGTCTGATAGGCTACTCGGTTGCTATAGTGGGTGCCGTCGCCATTGGTCAAATCCGGGTTCAAGGCGCTGCTAAACCCTATGATTTCGTAAAAATGAATTGCCGGATCAAAATTTTCCGGTATTGGCGTTCCGCCGGCATAAGGATTTCCTTCGGCGGCGTAAGGTGCTTTGAATTGTATGCTGTGCAGACTAAACGCGGTCGAGTCTAGGGCTCTTATATAGATACCCGGTGCATCAGCATGGTAAGACAACTCGGAATCCGTCACGGAATTCAGTGCATGTAGATGCCCCCCGGTATTGATTGCTTCCGACAATGTGCCGACGACAAGACCATTCTGATAAATGCATGCCGTGGTATTGCAAGTGCCATCGGCGCCGGGGGCGGTGTTGGCGTGGCCGTAATAGGCGCCAACCGGTAGTACCGGGTTCGGCGAAGCTCTATCGGGTTTTACGCCGAAGTCGACGAAGGTTGGGGCGGTAATCGCCGCGTCGGCATGGCTACTTGCTGCAAGCATTGCTAACCAAATTACCGCTAAAGCCGGTTTTGCTTTATTCATAAATATCTTCAGGTTGGGGGAAGAGGGAGTTGTAAAAGATTTCACAAATGCCGATAGCCTACTTAAGCCTCACTTCGGTCACGGAGTTTTCCGGCAGCAGTCCATATGCCTGCGAGGCCGGTGATAAGTAGCCAAGCTGCGCTTGGAATCGGCACTGCCGTGGAAATATTGACGTTGTCTAATTGCATGCCGAAGCTGATTCCGATGTCCGGAACGCGGGGAAAGCCGTGGTAATGGATCCAGAAGGCATTGATATTTCGAAAGTCTTCGTTGAGCAGTAAATTGCCTTGGAAGCCATTAGCGACAGTTTGATACGCCACGCGCGTCGAGTAATTGGTGCCGTCGCTGGTCGCGCCGGCAAGGCCTGGATTCGCAGCGTTATTAAAGCCCAGAATTTCCCAATATTCGTTGTCGCCTAGAAAGGCTGTGTCGTCGGGGCTAGAAGAAACTGGCTCGGGTACCAAGTACTGTCCGCCATTGCCGTCATCGTAGGCGGTATAAGTTGGATTATCGCCGTAAATAGGGTTGCCGGCATTAATCGGGGCAAAGAAGTCCATGCTATCTAGGCTAAAGGCGGAACTGTCTTTAGCCCTGATGTATATGCCGGTGGAATCGGCATGATATTGAGCGCGTTTGTTCCCGCTAACTGTCGCGCTATGAATATGTTCGCCGCCTCCCTCGTAAACCACTCCCACCAGAAAACCGTCCTCCTGGTAGCATGTGCCGTAAATAGCCGAGGGCCCTGGGCAGCCGCCTGTTGCAGGGTTTGCCGGAAGATCGGGTTTGCCGGCAGTTGCAGTACCTAAGGCGCTGAATCCAATCACGGTTGGTAAGGTGGGCGGCGTAATTGCTGCCAAGGACTGCGAACTCGCCAGAATAAGGCTGCTGGTAGTCAGGCAGCGAAATATCGATTTCTGCATAGTGATTTTTTCCTTGAAAAGTTTTAGAGGCATGAAAATCAAAGAACATGCCTGTCCTTGATGTGTTTTAAGGCTAGAGCTCAGTGGAATCAAACAGTGGGTCATAGGTCGCAACGTAGGATAGGCAATACGTCAAAAGCTGCCGCAATATCCGTACCATGTTCGTTAGACATTTCGTCGGCCACAATCTTATAAACGGCTGAATCAGGGGTCGGCTGAGGGCATGAGGTGATTCAGCCAGCAAAGGTTTGAAAGGATAATAATTAAACTATGTTATATAGCTACGTATCGACGTAATTGCGGGTGATTACTGGTATTTTAGGCTTTTCGTCTAACGTATAAACCAGTATGCCAAGCAAGTTTAAACTAGAACCCAAATAATCCATTCGCCAGAAATACACCGAATTCTGACGATTTCTAATGGATGCCATTAGAGTAACTTGTTGATATTAGTGCGATTCAGCCTCTAATGGACAATCTGGGTTGAATGCAGAGCTCAATGTCTGCAAATGAACGTTATTCGAATTGCTGATTGCGCCTATTCGAACGTATTAAAACCGTACAGCATCTAGGAGGCGGTTCCGATAGGAACACCGCAACGCTTTGATTTTGCTGGTTTACTGGGCAGATTGTTACGGTTTTTAACGAACTTCGATATGCGTATTTGTAACATGTTCACGTGCCGCAACCGGACCGGTTGCCTGGTTTTTAGAGTTTTATAATGCGCAATATTATTTGTGGCATATTACTTGCTGTAAATTGGGTGTAGCAGCAAGCATGAGCTTGGCTTATCTTGAAAGATGTCGATTGTGTATTGCTTGCAAAAGTAGTCCGTAGTCTTTTCCTGGGCCGGGAGGCGTAGGTTGTGACTGCAGATTCAAAAAACTAAACTGCAATAACAGCAACATTATAGACATACCCAGACCATGAAATTAAAAGTTGTAGCAGCGTTTTGCCTCATAGCCCATTGCAGTATGGTGTTATCCGCAGAGATAGGAAGTTCGGTGCCGAGTTGCCCCGCAACTAGCGCATATAGGACTAATCGGCTAGATATTTCCGCTTACAAGGGCAAAGTGTTATTGATAGATTTTTGGGCGACCTGGTGCGGCCCGTGCCGAAAAGCGATGCCATTTTTGAACGGATTACGTAATGAACAACTCAAGGACGGCTTTGAAGTGATAGGAATTAATGTCGATGAAGACATCGAGGCTGCGCAAGAATACTTGAAGTCCGCCGCAGTCGACTATCCGATGTCGTTTAATCCAGAAGGCGACTGTCCGCGCATTTTCGGAGTAACAGCCATGCCGTCATCATTTATCGTCGATAAACAAGGCAGAATTCGGATGATTCATTTGGGATTTCGCGACGAAGACAAAGAAGGGTTGCGCAAGCAGATTACCCAGTTATTGAGCGAATAAGATGTTGTTGGATAACAATCGGATTGTTTCGCTTATATGCAAAGGGCTGGCTCTGATTGTATTGACTCAATGTTTTGGCTGTAGCGCCGTGTCTCCTTGGGAAAGAGGTAATCTTGCCAAAGACGAAATGGCGATCACGCCGTATCCAAACAGGGAAGCTTTTCGAGATCATATTTTTACCAGCAAGGAAGCCTCGCAGGGTGGACACGGCGGTTCGGGAGGCGGCTGTGGCTGCAACTAAGCTCGAAAAAAACAAGGTTTTAGCTGCGCTGACATCTGCAGCGTTAGGATTGCCCGGGCTGGATAGTCATGCGGCAACGCCGACGACTCAGGCCGAGGCCAACGCGCAGTACGGCTATTATCAGGAAAGCGATAACCGAATGCGCGTAGAGGTATATCACGGCGATTTTGTGATTCCAATGTCGGATCGCCTGGAGTTTACCTTCAGCGTGGATCGGGATACATACAGTGGGGCGACACCGTCGTTCAGTATGCCCGAGGTGATGGCGAACCAAACGAAAATAGATCAAAACCAGAATCGTGCCGATGTGATTTCGGCTGCCTCGGGCGGAGTAGATCCGACCAAGTTGGCCGGATATCAAGGTGTAATGTCATTTAAAGAACCATTCGAAGCCTATACTGCCATAGGATCCCAAAGCCAACAGCTCGAATTGAATTTAATCCAGCAGGGTACCGCTGCTATAACGGCGAATACCGATCAACTGCTTACCCAGTATCAAGCTGCTAATCCAGCACCCGGTTTTCCGGCGGGTTGGGGGCAGACTATTTCCAGCGCAGTTACTATCGATTTTCAGGGAGTAAACGCGGCTGTTTACGGTAAGGCTGATACCAATACTGGCGGGTTCTGCCCGGGTGGAGCGGGGTGTTATCAACAAAATGGCATTGTAGTCGGCACAATTTCCGATCCTCTAAATCCCGACGGGCATCTCCATCGACAAGGCACAATTGCAGATCGTGAAATCCAATACCATGCCGACTCATCGGGCATTTATATCCGCGAATTGGATGGTAAGGCTTTTCGCGCTGCAAATATGTTTTTTAACAGTCTGCAAGCAAATGGCTCAGGCGTTAATGATGTCTGGGAAATCCTCGGTTTTAATTCGGCAGTGAATCAAAACTTGAGCACGGGTGATGGCGCAAATTACGCGAATCGAGTGGCTTATCAACAAGTTGCCACCAACCATACCGGCATTTTGGCTCTTGATTCATCGTTCTCGAATATTAATGCGCTGTGGATTCATTACAAGGGTTATATACAAGATGTGACAAATTCAGGCGCTGATTTTGAGCTGAGGGTTGACGACATCAATCTTGCGCCAGCGCAATTTGCCAACGCAACACCGGAACAAATTGCATGGCTGCAGGCCTATAGTGCATATCAGAGCAGTCTTGAAACGGCGTCTGCATCTCAGCGACAAGCTATTATTGATAATGCGGCTGCACAAAAGGCGGCATTCGAAAAGAGCGCCTTAATCAGTATATACCGCAATTTTCTGAACCAAGTTGTCCCGCCCAACACTCGGGTCAAGCAAACGTTCCAGACTCAGCCGCAAGAAACCCGCACGCAACCCGTATTCGGCGCCAAATATTATTTCGATGACGCTACTTTGGGGGTTTCCGGCGGTCAATCGAACGAGCCCGATTTCAACTCAAACTTCGGTTCGGTTAATTTCTCGCAGGAGTTTAATAACAAACTTACCACTGTTTCGGCTGGTTATAGTTACACCCATAATGATGTTACGCGAAGCGGTGGTGGGCACAGCGATCATCATTCACAAGATCCGGGTCACAATCCGGCGATTTATCCTGAGCTTGATGAGTCTAGTGAGTCCAATGGGTTCAATCTTGGTCTGTCCCAAGTGCTTAATAAGAATGCATTATTGCAACTTTCGGCCAACTACACCCGGCAAAGCGGATACCTTAGCAACCCTTATAAATATGTGTACGTACGTGGCGAAGTTACTGCCGAAGAATATTATGAGATGTTTAATTCGCCGGAAACCGTAAACTGGAGTGGCATTACAAATCTGGAAATTGTCGGTATCGATTTATTCCGAGAAGTTCGTCCAAATCTGAGGAATCAATTTTCTTTCTCTACCCGGCTGAATCAATATATCCCGGCGGTCGACGCCGCTTTGCACATGGATTATCGTTATTTTCGGGATGACTGGGGCATTGATTCCCACACTATGGAAATGAAGTGGCTGCAAAAACTGCCTTTCGGTCTCACTGTTACGCCTAGTCTGCGCTATTACTCGCAATCCCAGGCCGATTTTTTCGCGCCGTATTTTTTGGCGCCACGCGCCGACGGGATGTATTCCAGCGATTTCCGCCTTTCCGGCTATGGAGCCCTGAGCGGCGGTGTTACCGTAGCCAAGCAGTTCAATCGTGGTATCAAACTGGAATTGGGCATGGAGTATTACACCCATCAAGGTAATCTGAAATTGGGTGGGGGTGGCGAAAGTGATTACGCCGATTTTAGTTATTGGATGGCGCATGCAGGACTCAATATCGCGCTATCGGCACCGGGACAAATTTTCGGCGGTGGCGCCGGCGATCACCATCATCACCATAATCACGGCGCATCGGCCCCGGCTGGCGTGATGTTCGCGCATATGATGAATAGTGCGGACGACATCATGGTAGGTTACCGATACATGTACGCCAATCAGTCCGGTGGTATGTATCAAGGCTCGCATGCCGCCGGTGACAGCGCTGTGTTGAATTATGCTTGCGGTACAACCAGCTGTATCTCGAGGCCGACCGAAATGGGTATGCACATGCATATGCTTGATTTGATGTACGCACCTACTGATTGGCTGAATCTGATGCTGATGCCGCAGTTGATGGATATGAACATGAGCCTGGAACAATTGCCGGGAGCGGTTGCAGAGACTGCACACGGGTCCGGGCACGAAAGTCACGGTTTAGGTGACACGCTGATGGTGGCGATGGTCAAGGTGTTCGATGCGCCCGGTCATCATGTGCATGCCGGCGTGGGCGTTAGTGCGCCTAGCGGCGATGTGGACGTGACGCTGGATGGTAGAGACGAGCCGGACAGCGAGTTACAAGATTACGGCATGCAACTTGGCAGCGGTACCTGGGACTTCAAGCCCAGTTTAACTTATACCGGTCAAATTGGCGATTGGAGTTGGGGTGCTCAACTTAGCGGTACCAAGCGTTTACAGGACCGAAATCCATCGGGTTACGCCTTGGGTGACATGTTTCAGGCCACGGCTTGGGGTGGCTATAGCGTGTCCACTTGGCTCTCGGCCACGTTGCGCGGTATTTATACCGACCAGGGCAAAATACGCGGTGCGTTTAATCGAATAAGCTCTTCGGGTGCGACGGTTGACAGTCCAGCCAACTACGGCGGTAAATTCTGGGATGTTGGCTTCGGTCTAAATCTGAACGTGCCGGATGGTGCGATGGCAGGTCACAACTTTAGTGTGGAATGGCAGCAGCCTGTCGCCGACAAATTTAACGGTTTCCAGCTGGAGCGCGAAGGTGTGTTGTCGGCTACTTGGAATTATGCGTTTTAGAAAGGCCTGGTATTTAGCCACTCAGCAAATATGTAAGTGCTTTGCCTCGGTTTTTCAGAAAATAAGTGATATGGCTCAATTATTCGATTTTTTCGCCAGAGCGAAAGCCGTGGAGCCCGCAGAACATATGATTTCCTAAGGATGGCATGATAACTGCTTTAGCTTTGTCGGGAAATCTGCTGGCTAAGCCCGCTTTCTAGGCGGAATTCCCTGATGCAAGTGCTGAACAAATCGTCGTACACCTCAAGAATTCGGTAAGCCAGGTTTTAGCCTCCCATGGATTGCCGTTGGTGGAGTGGAAAATAGATTTGACCAGCGCTTTTGAATGTAAATGTCCAATCCCCCGAAATCCGGACATTCAAACTGAATGACAGGCCATCGGTCTGTTGCGTAAGATTTTATCTGATGGAGATTTTATCGATGATGAACAAAGCTTTTACACTCAAGACCTTGGGTGGTTTATTTTTGGTTGGCACGGCGGCTTTAGCGACTAATGCTGAAGCGGCGACTGTCGATTTCCAAGGAATGACAGCGGCTACTTATGGTAACGCCAATGAAACAACTGGCGCTTTTATCGGTGGCTGTCCAGATTCCAATTGCTTCGCTCAAAACGGTATCGTAGTGGGTACTGTGGGCGATCCTACTGATTCCGGCGCTCATTATCATCGTCAAGGTACTTCAGGTGATCGCGAAGCGCAGTACCATCCGGATTCCACCGGCCTATATGTGCGTATGGCCGATCTTTCCAACTTCAGCTTGCAAAATATCTACCTGAACGTAACCAATGGCGAGGCGGGTGGCAATTTCGTGCTGTACGGTTACAGCAATGCTATCAACAACGGCTTGCTGACTGTTGCCGGTGGAACTAGTGGCGGTGCCGGTTCAAGCAGTGACCCGGAAGGCGGTAATACTGCACCTATCGCTAGCTATGTCGTAGCTAACGATGGTACTTTCGATCAGAACGTCACTTTAAGTGACCTGTTGGCTGCCGATTCCGATTGGGGTGATATAGGTGCGTTCTGGCTGACTTTCCAGGGCTTTAATCATAGCCCAACTGTAAACTATGCTTTGGGCAGTTATCCGGACTGGGATATTCGTATTGACGATATCACTCTGGATGCGCCTGTTTCAAGTGTGCCGGTGCCTGGCGCGGTATGGTTGTTCGGTTCCGCTTTGTTGGGCATGATTGCGCAAGGCCGCAGAAAAGCCATGATTTAAGCTGGTTATTTGAAATTCTGCTTGAACTGAAGGGCAAGGCGAGTTCGTCTTGCCCTTCTTTGTTTGTAGCGGAATGGAAGTGGTGGCTATAAATTAGTCCCTGAAAATGGCTTGCTCGCCATTACCTGAATAGCTCGAAAATAGGGTAAATGCCAGTAAATCTATGCTGTATATAACATAGATTAATTTATGGAACATTTACGACCAACAACGCGCCTGTTGGTAAAAAGTAAATTAGACCAAAGTCTTATAATTGTCGCGTTGACTGTGAAAAATATGAAGTCTAATTCGCAAAGGACGTTTTTTGGTCCGCTATCGATCTAACCAAAAACGGCATTATTTTGTTCACAAGTGACTGACCATACTTTCGGTGTTGGTCTTGCGTTCGCACCGGCGCTCTTTGGCGCCAATTCCCGTATTTAAATAAGTGATTTAACCTGTTTTTTCTTCCTGGGGTCTGATTATTGTTGGTTAAGGCGAGGCTTTATAAGGCTTTTCGCTATGGCATCGTTTTTGCTAATTCTCGGTTGATGCTTAGCGTAAGGGATCAACAATGACCTTTTTGTAATTAGCAGTCTAGTTCAGTAGTAACTTTTTAGGACATATTTTTTAGGATAAATCTGATGATAAGAAACACACTTGCCAAAGCTATTTCTTTAGCTATCGCTGGCGGCGCAATAACCCTCGCTGGCGTATCAAATGCTTCAGCCTCCACCACGATGTATAACACCAATAAGCCCATTACCAATGGTAATCCTACCGATGCGGCGGCCTTATCTACCGACGGCTGGACTCGCAATAATAATGGTACTAATACCGGAACCCCTTTGCCTTGGTTGGGAACAGTTGGTGCGGTAAGGCCGTTTGGCTACGAAGGTTTGTCGATAGCGAACTGGGCGGCGCATGTCACGGCTGCGGGAGATTCTTTGGAGATTTCGCAAGCCGATGCCGCGACGCGCTACGGGACTGCATGGGGTCCAGTGGCGGGTACATCGTACTTGGCCAATATCGATACTGCTAAAGGTGCTTGGTTCGATGGCTCTACCGGCTGGGCGCACAATACCGATATAGGCTTGTTCAAATCCGACGTTACCACCGAAGTATCCATCAGGTTAACACCACTGTTTAATGTTTCTGAGCCCGATAAGTCGTGGAGCAATTTTGGTGTTACGGTTTTTACCGGCATGGATACGGATACATCCAAGGCTACAACCCCCAACTATAGCCACCATGCGGGTTGGAACGAGACCAGTTTTACCGCGGACAACCCCATGGGCACCACCGGCCTAACCTATTTGACGCATGACGCGACCGTAGATGCTACGAACGCATTGGTGTTTACCGCAGTTGCCGGACAGGTTTATTCAATATATCTGGGTGGTAACTCGGGAGAAGGTAACTTTAACCCGCACGCTGGGTATCGATTGAATCTTAGCACTGCCGCTCCAGTCCCGTTGCCTGGTGCTGTTTGGCTGTTTGGTAGTGCTTTGGTCGGTTTGCTGGGCTTTGGTAAGCGCAATTCGAGTAAGTTTTCACGGTAAACGCTACTGTTGCAAGAGTGAATTCGCCGCTCTTGCAACGAGACTTGGCGACTTGGCGAGTTGGCTGTTGGTGGCAATGTTGCGGCATACTTGATCAAGCGACGGATAGGATTAATTTAGAGGCAAAAAATGAGATTAACCGATATTGTTATTATGTGTTGTTTGGTCGTGTCGCAGGCAGCAGTTGCCCATGGGCCTATGCCTATGCCGCTGCAACGTGTGCCGGTTCCGCCCGTGCCGGGACTTACCGATGGTCCAAATCCAATTGTTGTGGACAAGAATAAAGCGATCGCTTTAGGTAAAGCGTTATTTTGGGATGTCAACGTCGGCAGCGATGGCATGGCTTGCGGTTCTTGTCATTTCCATGCCGGCGCGGATAGCCGTGTCAAAAATCAAATCAATCCTGGTCAAAAAAGTACTCAAGCCAGCGGGCAGACCTTCGAAGCGTTGCCAACCGGCTTGGGTGGTCCCAATCACGAACTCAGCGTTGCCGACTTTCCGCTACGTCGATATAGCGATCCGCTAAATTCAGCGAGTCAGGTCACCTTTAATTCCGACGATGTAGTGTCTTCGGCAGGTACTTTTAGCGGAACCTTCATTAGTGCACCACAGTTTAGTGGCAATAACGATCAATGCGGCAGAGGCGCTGATCCGGTGTTTCACGTGAATGGTATTGGGACGCGGCGGGTTGAGCCGCGTAACGCGCCAACCGTGATCAACGCGGTTTTTAATCATCGCAATTTTTGGGACGGCAGAGCCAATAACGTGTTTAACGGCAGTAGTCCATGGGGCGACCGTGACCCAACGGCCGGTGTCTGGGAGAAAGTCAATGCGCGGAATGTTCAAAAATCACGTTTACATTTGGTCAATTCTTCATTGGCCTCTCTTGCGGTTGCTCCGCCTTTGAGTGATTCGGAAATGGGATGCCGGCAGCGAGTTTGGCCCGATATCGGAAGAAAACTATTGTTAAGGCAGCCGCTGCAGAACCAAAAGGTTCACAACGAAGATAGCGTGCTTGGTCCGTATAGTTTAAGCAGCGCTGGAAATTTGCGGCCCGGCCTAAATACCACTTATAAAGCACTAATCAAGCAAGCTTTTAATCAGAAATACTGGTCCTACAGCGGTATCGGTCCTTTCGGGGGGCGTCAGGGACAAGTACCTTACGACCAAATGGAAGCCAATTTTTCGATGTTTTTCGGTATCGCATTACAGTTATACCAAGGCACGTTAATTTCGGACCAGGCCCCAATCGATTTGACCGCACGCGATCCCGATAGCTTGGAGCCTATTTGGACTAACTTAGGGTACGATCAGGAAAAAATTGATACCCTGACACGCGGGTTTGAGGCTTTTACCGGCAACCATTGTCAACTGTGCCATGGGGGGCCGACCTTAAGCATTGCCGCGGTAGCTACCAATGCCAGTTTGGTGACGCCTACGCCGGGCATGAATTACGGACCGCTTAGTCAACCCATTCCTTACGGTCCGAATGCTATCGGTGACGGTGACGGCGGCAGAATCGGCGGTATCACACCAGCCGCGAATGTTGTGACTCGGGACACTACTCGAAATGGCGCTACCAGCTATTACAAATTGATGGACTTAGGTTTTGCCAACACTGGCGTAGCGGACCCGGACTCTGATGTGGGTGTTGATGGCGTGGACGATTTTGGTAATCCTTTGTCATTTACCAAGCAATATGTCCAATACTTGCTCGATAATCCAGCTGGTGTGCTGGATTCGGGAGTCTCGACTTTGCAAGCCTGTGACTTCATTAAAGCTTTGGCGGATAACGCGATACCGTTTTCTCGTTGGTTTGGCGTAGCTGATGGAATTATCGCAGATGGTAGCAAAGAAGGGCTGCTGCGAAACCAAAACTGTACCGTTGCCAGCTCGGCTTACATTCCCACAGCCGCTGCGGCTTTAGCGAACTTGACGACAGAGAAAATGAGTATTGCCACCAAGGCTGCGTTTAAAGTCCCAACTTTACGTAACATTGAATTGACTGGGCCCTATATGCACAACGGCAGCATGTCTACTTTGGAGCAAGTCCTTGAGTTTTATTCCAGAAAGGGTAACTTCAACAATGATAACAAGCATATCGTTGTCAATCAGATCGCTCTGTCCGGCCAGCCCGCATCGATACGAGCCGATTTGATTGAGTTTCTGAAAACGCTCACCGATGAACGAGTTCGCTACGACAAAGCACCGTTCGATCATCCGGAAATTGTCGTACCGCACGGACATGCCGGGGACAATGTCGCTGTGACTCCAGGTAATCCATTGAACAGCAATCTGGCGATAGAAGAAACCATGACCATACCGGCAGTGGGGGCGAATGGGTTGCAAGACCCGATTCGGCCTTTCGATACTTACTTGGCACCTTAGCTGTATGTAAACAAGGTGTTAAAGATGTGGGCTGGGGCGATCAGATTTTGCGCTAGCCCACATTCAATTTGAACTTTAGATTTTAGGATTCTCAACATGGGATTTGCAAATAACGGAAGCGCTAGATTTTTTTACCCGACGGTCGTCGCAATATTGTCGGTGTTTTACGGGCAGCAGGCCCATGCGGTAAGCGTATTTAGTAATTATGCCACGCTTACTTACAGTGTTTCTTCGAGCGCTGACGGACTCGATATCGACGGATCTTTTGAAATGTTGGGTAGTCCAGACTCTTTCTTGATTGCCGACAATGGTACGGTAACGCCAAGCCACGGTGCCGGTTTGTTTCCTTTAACTCTGGACACACCCTTAAGTTTTTCTGTGAGCGGTCAAGACAATGCCGGTGAGTTTAAGTCGCAGCATTACGGTGTATTCAGTTTGAATTTTTTTAATTCCAGCACGGCTGTAATCAATGTGGATTTAACGCTGAACTATATACTTCATGCTGCAGTTGCCGGTGAAACTGCCGACAGCGATGTCTATCTTGATTATTACAACTCAGACTACACTTTTAATGGTTTCGATAGCCTTAACGCCACGCTTTCAGTGCCTTTTTCCGAGCAGTTTACGGTCAATGGCAGTTCCGGAGTATTTAGTTTTTCACTCAATCCCGGTGAATCGGAAACGCTTTCGGCTGACGTTAAAATTGCGAGTACTATGCTGGCTGCACCAGTGCCATTACCCGCTGCGGTTTGGTCGTTTTTAGTAGGCTTGCTAGGAATTTTGGGTTTTAAAAAACGTAAACAGCCCACGATTGCTTAAAGCGTTAGGGATAAGCCGATTCATGGTTTGTTGTGCCGGATTGGATCACTCTATCCGGAAGTTCCTCGCCTGAAAAATAAGCCTGCAAATTCGCCAATACTTTTTCCCCCATCGCGGTGCGCGTTGCAATCGTGGCGCTGCCCAGATGGGGCAGATGTGACGCATTGTCCAGCGTCAATTAGCCGGTATCAAGGGCTGCCTGGATGTGCCGGCATTTACCACTTCGATCTGGCGATTTCGTCGCATGACGCCGGTATTCCCGAGATTTGGGGCAATCCCTAGGCCTCGCAACACTTTACCAAGGTATTAGTGAAAAACAGTAAACCGATGCTGTCGATGCCAATACCCTGATGAAATATGTGGAGCGCATGGGTTTTGTCGCTTGGGCACGACCATCAATCAACGCCTGACTTTACGTGGGTTTGTTGGTCGCATTGATGCTCTGCCCGGTCAGAAAAAACATCTGCACGCGCTGAGTGCGACGCAAAAAAAACCGAAGGCGTTGCTGCGCGATGCCAAGCTGGCGATTAGTAAATTGGAAAAACGCATTACTGCGTTGGCTGCGGAAGTGATGATTGGGGGCAAGGCTCACTCGGAGCTATCGCGTATTTTGAATTTGTTACCAGCAACAGGCATTAACCAAACCAGCGCCATTGCTTTGATGGGCGAGCTGTTGTTACTACCGGCCAACCTGTCCTAGCGCGAGTGGGTCAGTTTGCCGGGCTAGATCCCAAGGCCTTTGAACCGGGCAAAAGTATGCACAAGAAAATGCCGCCATCCAAAGTGGGTAACAGGCATATTGGTTAGGCATGCATATGCCGGCTCTGAGCGCCAAACAAGATGATCCCTAGGTCAAGCTTATTTCCAGCACTTGGTCGACAATGGCAGGAAGCCGTTACAAGTCGCCTGCGCTATCATGCGTAAACTACTGCATGCGATTTCACGGCATTTTAAAACACGATCAGCCATTCAATAACACACGGTTTTTACGCCACTCCGATACCGATCATCAGTGAGTAAAAAGCGATGGAATTTTGTTGACTTGGAATTGAGTATTTACACACCTAGTAACCCTTTCTATCTCTAAGGCATTTGCCGCACTTTGGGGCATTACCCGCACCTAAAGTTGATGATGTTGTCTTGCATTTGGATGGCAACGCTCTCTAAGTATGTTTGAAGGAAGCAAGTTTGCACAGCCAAGAACTTATAACGGAATAGGCCTGAATATTGCTTTAACTTAGTGGCAAACTTCTGCTGACCAGTTGTATCTGCGTCTTATTCATTTATCAAGTTTGTAGCAAAGAAAAAAGTTTCGTTGCGAAATCCAACAATACCTAAATTTCACAAGCCTTTAAACTGCCACTGTAAGTGGATGCACATTTAGTCATAACTATGCATCCCCCATCAAGAGCTGAGCTTAATCAATAAATAAGGAAAATTTAATGAAAAAATCAAAACATTTAAATGACAATATAAAATCAATGTTAATAATTGCGAATTTAATATTGTCCGGCAGCCAAGCTCTTGCATCACCGTATACTATTGAAGCCAATCAAACCATAACTGGTTTATCAAGCCCAGGCTTTGATAATATAATAAATCGTGGACTAGTAATTGGTGAAACTGATGATTACTTACCTTTATTACTAGAAAACTATGGAAGTATTTATTTGCCGTCAAAAATAACTTGTCCTGGGCAAAAATTGGTCAACTATGCCAAGGGATATATTGCTATCGGCGGATATTTTGATTGTTACAAACAGGGAGCCCAAGCGCTGATCGAAAACTCCGGTACCATTGCTGTAACTAACGCTGTTGGTGAAAATATCGCCTTAGATCCACGAACAATTGGTGGACAACTTCGCCCAGCAAAGGACTATATGCCTTGGACATATATATTCTGGGGCAAAATTGATAACAAGGTTACCGGCAAATTCATAATAGACCGCAATAATGGAGTAAATCTATGCCAATCGCAGGGTTCTGAGGCGCCTGAGATAGAAAATCGTGGATATTTTGAGATTGCTCAGGGTAGCACATGCAATTTCATATCTACCAAATCTGGCAGTTACAAGCAATTTGAAGGCGAAACTAAGGTAAACGGTACTTTCGGATCACGTTTACTTGACTTCCAGGGAGGAATTCTGACCGGAACAGGTACGATATTGAAGTTTCCTGAACAATTATGGAACGCCAGTTTTAGTATATCGCCCGGCAATTCCACATCACCTTTCGGTGAATTGACGCTAACCCCTGAAATGGGTTATTCAGTATTCGGTGACGGTACACTGAACTTTGTAATTGGTGGCTTGAACAATAACAGCAAGCTGCACGTTAACGGCGAGGCTTATATTGTTGGTAGCGCCAAAATCGCCATCAGCCTGAAAAATGGCTTTATGCCTAATATAGGCAACAGTTTCACCATAATCACCGCTAACGACATTCGCACGGATGATTTTAACCAAGCCAACCTGATTTTGCCTCAACTACCAACAGGTCGACAATGGCATTTTGATAATGACGGCACCAGCCTAAAATTGAGTGTGATTTGATGCTTTCATATACTCGCGAGGGAAACCTACCTCTGAGCACCGCTTTTAGCCGTTCACAACAGCCCCCACGGGCGCTTTCCCGGAGGATACTTTACTTTCGAGAATAAATAATTTGATTCTAAGCTATACGATCCGGTATGTCTTTGCCGGAGAAATAAGCCTTAAGATTTTCCAGCACCTTTTCCCCCATCGCGGTGCGCGTTGCAATCGTGGCGCTGCCCAAGTGGGGGAGCAGTGTGGCGTTTTCCAGCGCCAAAAAGCCCTGATCTATGTTGGGTTCGCCTTCGTAAACATCCAGGCCGGCGCCGGCGATGCGTTTTTCTTGCAAGGCTTTGATCAAGGCCTTGCTATCTACCACATCGCCGCGCGCGGTATTGATCAAATGCGCAGTGGGTTTCATTAAATTCAAGGTTTTTTCATTGATTAAATGCCGAGTCTCGTTGCCGCCCGGACAATGCAGCGACACGTAATCGCATCGCGGTAATAGTGCTTCCAGCGTATCGCAACGCTCCGCCTTTAGTTCGTCAACGACGGCGGGGTCTGCCGGACTGGGCTTGAGATACAAAATTTTCATACCAAAGCCGTGATGGGCTTTGCGCGCCATGGCTTGGGCGATGCGGCCGAAGCCGACTAGTCCGAGCGTGGCGCCGGTCACGTCACTGCTCATCATATGCGTTGGGCACCAGCCGGCCCATGCGCCGGCGCGCACTAGTCTGTCGCCTTCGGCGCCGCGCCGTGCAGACATCAGTAACAAAGTCATCGCAATATCAGCCGTGCTTTGTGTCAACACGCCCGGGGTATTGGTGACGATTAGCCCCTGTTGTTTGGCGGCGGCAATATCGATATGGTTATAACCCACGCCAAAATTACCCAGGATTTTGCAGCGCTTGTTCGCGACATTCAGCACCTCGGCCGGCAGGGAATCGCAAACACTGGGGCACACCGCATCGTAATTTTGTAAAGCTAACCTAAATTCGTCAGCACTCAAGGGGTGGTCGTCGAGATTCAGTGTGACGTCGTAAAGCGCTTGCAATTTGGCTTCAACACTTGCCGGCCACCGGCGGCTAAGCAGGACTTTGGGTTTGTTCATGGGATTTCCTATCGTAAAACTTCAGGTACTTTCAGGTTAGAATCGGTGGTGAGGTGGTTAAGGATCGACGGCCGGGTTGGAGGTCATTATGCCGCCATTACCGTGATCACGGTCGTAGGCTTTTAAGCGTGCTGCCCGCAGGCTATTGATGCTGGCTATGTTTTCATCGTGTTGCTTTAGGGATCTTTGCCGCTGCAGGGCCAAATGTTGGTCTTTTTGCTCTTGCAAGGCCATCGCCATCGCCGGTTTTTGGTATTGCAGTTCGGCTTGGCGTTCGGCGATGTTTTGTTCTTGTGCACGCGCGTCCGTGTTCAGACGTTTCTCCATTAAATCCAGGCCGCTAGCTTGGTTTTGCAGCTGTTGCTCGGTCAGTATTCTGGCGTCATCCAGCTGCTGTTGCCTGAGCCTTAATTCCATTTCCGCGCGTTTGGCTGCCTGTTCGTCTTGGTATTGAGCGCTAATCTGTTGATTTTCGCGTAACGCTTGCTCCCGCTGGTTTTTTAGCAATTCGGCAGCCTCAATAGCTTTGTCATTTTGGATGCGCTCTAGTTCGGCTTGTTGTTTGGTTTGCTGATGATCGTGATAAAGCCAAGAGCCAATTGGAAATAGCAGCAGTGCGGCAATCGCTACTCGTTGCAACCATGGTGATACGGGATGGCGGTTGATAGTGGCGGGTGGCGATAGATCCTGCGGCAAGCGGCTGGCTGCCAATTTACGATCATAGGCGATGCGCCGATTGGCGTCGGACAGGATTACAAATGCTTCTCGGGTTCGGTTCAGTGTATCGATGCCGGCGTCGTCTTCGCGTTTTAGCAAATGGCGTTCAATATCCTTGAATGCGCGATGGATTTGTTCGTCGTCGGCGGACTCGGGTATGTTTAACAGTTGATATAGAGTTTTTGCCATATTCGCATCTCCCAACGCTTTGTCGTCTGATGATCGGTAGATAGCGGACTAGCCCCAGACAATGCCGGTGCTGAACAAAGCACCGGCAGATGGGACTATAAAGAATTGAAATTAACAGTGCAAACGTCCGCTAAAAATTTAATCGGTGACGATTGCCAGCTTTTCTTGGTTCCTACGCAGCAACGCTAAAGAACCCAGCATGCAGCCCAATACGAACCAAGTTAGCGTGGCGAGGGGCATAGATGACAAGGATTTTTCACTAAGCACCGCAACGTCTGGCTGGCCGGGTTGGGCATCTGCGGTTTTCTCCATTAGAAACTGGTAACCAATGTCGGGGATAAATGACCAGGCTCCGCTACTGATGGCGGGATAGTTCATCACGGACCAGTTCACTGCGCCAATTTCGCGCGCTTCTATGGTATTTCCGCGATTTAATCCTGAGGTGTAAATGGCTTCCATAACGCAAGTGTTGATCTGGTCGATGCTATGGTTGCCGGTTAAGCTGCTGGGTAGCCAGCATAGGCCGGGTGCTAAAAAGTCGGAATTTGGCGCCAAGCTATTTTGAGTGGCGTTTTTTAGCAATTCTTGATGGTGAACTTCAGTGGGCTCGTGTTCATGAATTTCCGCATGAGCAGGAGCGATCAGTGCTGCTAACAACAATAGGCGGTGTCTCATGATTTTCTCCTTTGGTTTTGGAGTCAGAAGATAACTCAAAAAAATATCAAGCAATAGCAATGCCCTTATTTAAAAAGTCTTTTATTTTAAATAATTACTGATGTTTTCATTGTTTTTGATGTGAAAAATCAGGTGTTTTTGGTGTGGAATGGTGCAAAAGATGGTTAGTTTTGGTGCTTAAAGCACAAAACACAGCTGCTTGTCTCGTGTTCTAAAGTACAGGGAAGTGCTATATCCGCCTGTTTTGGGCTGTGATGGGGGGCTAGGGCGGAGGGAATAACAAGCTGATCGAATGACGGGTGGCTGGTTAAGCAGGCCACCCGCCAAATCTAGGGAATGTTATTTAGCCGTTGAGCGGTAATACTCGATGGCTGCAGCTACGCCGCTGCCGGCTTTGATGTCAAAGCCATGGTCCAGCATAGCCATTTCCACGCCGGCAATCGCACCCAACAAGGAAACATCGTTCATATCGCCAACGTGGCCGATGCGGAACACTTTACCGGCTACTTCGCTAAGGCCTGCGCCCAATGAAATGTTGTATTTGTTGTACGCGGTGCTGATGACGTGGCGGGCATCTTTATCGGCCGGTACCACGATGGCAGTGACGGTGTCGGAGTCCCAACCTGCTTGCGCGCAAGTTTGCAAGCCCCAGGCCGCGACTGCACGGCGCACGCCTTCACCCAAGCGGTGATGACGGGCGTAGACGTTTTCCATACCTTCTTCCAGCAACAATTCCAGCGCTTTACGCAGGCCGTACAACATTGGTGTGGATGGCGTGTAAGGGGTGTAGCCGTCTTTATTGGAGGCTGCCATGTCTTTCAATGAGAAGAAAGACCGCGGGAAGTTGCTGTTGTCAATCGCGGCCAGGGCTTTTTGGCTGAAGCCCAGAATTGCCAGGCCGGCAGGTAACATAAAGCCTTTTTGCGAGCCGGCGATGCTGGCGTCCACGCCCCATTCGTCTTGACGGAAATCCAGGCTGCCTATCGAGCTGACACCGTCGACGAACAGCAACGCAGGATGGCTTGCCGTATCCAGCGCTTTGCGCACGCCAGGGATGTCGCTGGTGACGCCGGTAGAAGTTTCGTTATGTGTCGCCAGAATCGCTTTGATTTCGTGGTTTTTATCTTCGTTAAGACGCGCCTGCAAATGATCCAAAGGAATGCCTTTGCCCCATTCAACCTGATGAATTTCCACGTCAAAGCCCAGTTTTTTTGAAGCTTCCGCCCACAAATGACCGAACTGACCAAAGCGGTAAATCAATACCTTATCGCCTTGGTTCAGGCAGTTGGTCATCGCCACTTCCCAGCCGGCGGTGCCGGTGGCGGGGAATACGAAGCATTGGCCGGTTTCGGTGCGGAACACTTTTTTCAGGTCTTCCAAAATCGGCGCCAGCAATTTAGGGAAGATAGGCGAACGGTGATCTTCCATCGGCACATGCATCGCGCTCAGAATTTCATGTGGGGTATTGGTTGGCCCTGGAACAAATAGGTGATTGCGACCTGCCATCTGGTGTCTCCTTGGAATTTTGGAAGCTTAGAAAATCGCGGGATGTTGCCACAGAAGCCGTGATTCGGCAAGTCGTTTACTGGCGCAAACCTGCACCGAAGCTGACAAGCGCAATTGACATTGCAGGCCCTGAAAGTAAAATGTCACGTTCTTCAACCCATACATGGCGCGGTTTTTTAGCCGGCCAACCAACCGTAGGAAACATACATGAGTCACACTCTTTACGAAGCTAATGCCCAGCGCGTGCAACGTTGCGAATTGGCGGTACCGGGTTCCAGTCCGGAAATGTTTGAAAAAGCCTTAAAAAGTGGTGTGGACTTTGTGTTTCTCGATCTGGAAGACGCCGTTGCGCCTGACGATAAACTGCAAGCGCGGAAAAACGTCATCCAGGCCATCAACGATTTGGATTGGAAAGGTAACGGCATCACGCTGTCCGTACGTATCAACGGTCTGGATACGCAATATATGGTGCGCGACCTGGTTGACTTGGTCGAACAAGCCGGCGCTAAAATCGATACGCTGTTGATTCCCAAAGTCGGCGTCTACGGCGATGTCTATATGGTCGACGCGATGCTGTCGCAGCTGGAAATGCAGGAAGGCCTGAAAAACAAAATCGGCATCGAGTGCCTGATCGAAACGGCACTGGGCATGGCCAACGTCGAAGATATTGCCAAACAAGGTGCGCTTAGCGGTCGGGTGGAAGCCCTGCATTTTGGCGTCGCCGATTACGCGGCCAGCAACCGTGCCCGTACCGTCAATATCGGCGGTTTGAATCCCGATTACCCAGGCGACCAATGGCACGCAGCGATCAGCCGAATGACGGTAGCCTGCCGCGCCTACGGCCTGCGGCCTATCGACGGCCCATTCGGCGACATCAAAGACCCCGAGGGCTACAAAGCCGGTGCCCGCCGCGCGGCTGCTTTGGGTTGCGAGGGCAAGTGGGCCATTCATCCTTCACAAATCGCTTTGGCCAACGAAGTATTCACGCCGCCCGCTGCGGAAGTGGAAAAAGCCAAGCGCATCCTGGCGGCTTTGCAAGAAGCGGCCGCGCAAGGCAAAGGCGCTGCGGCCCTGGACGGTCGTTTGATCGATGCTGCTTCCGAACGGATGGCCAATAACATCGTCCGTGCCGCCGACGCGATTGCCGCCAAAACCAAATAGTCAAACCTAGGCTGGGTGGAACCCGGCTTGAAAGCGTTGCTGGGTGTATCCACCCAGCCTACGAGATTCCTATCATATCAAGAGAGATACCATGGACATTCATGAGTACCAAGCAAAACAGCTATTGGCCGATTACGGCGTGAAAATAGCGGACGGCGGTCTGGCCTATAGCCCGGAAGATGCGGTGCAACGTGCCCGCGACATCGGCGGTCACGTATGGGTGGTTAAAGCCCAGATTCATTCCGGCGCCCGTGGCAAGGCCGGCGGCATCAAAGTTTGCAAAACCCACGACGAAGTCAGCGATGCCGCCGAATCCTTGTTGGGTAAAAAACTGGTGACCCATCAAACCGGTCCGGCCGGCAAACAATGCTTGCGTCTCTATGTCGAAGCCGGCACCGATATTGCCAAGGAACTATATTTCAGCCTGCTGATTGATCGCGCCCAGGAACGGATCGTCATGGTTGGCTCCGCGCAAGGCGGCATGGAGATCGAGGAACTGGCGGAAAACAATCCGGATGCGATCAAAAAAATCTACATCGAGCCAGCCGTTGGTTTGCAGGATTTCCAGGCGCGGGAAATGGCCTTTGCGCTGGGCTTGAACGCCGATCTGATTCCGCAAGCAGTGAAATTGATTCAAGGCTGCTACCGTGCCATGCGCGAACTGGACGCCAATATGGTGGAAATCAATCCTTTGGTCATTACCGGCCACGACGAATTGATCGCCCTAGATGCCAAAATGGGCTTCGACGACAACGCCTTGTTCCGTCGGCAAAAAATCTCCGAATTGCGCGACAAAACGCAAGAAGACCCACGGGAAATGGCTGCGGCTGATAGAGGTTTGAGCTACGTCGGTCTGGACGGCGACATCGGCTGCATGATCAACGGTGCCGGCTTGGCGATGGCGACGATGGACATGATCAAACTGGCGGGCGGCGAGCCGGCGAATTTCCTGGACGTCGGCGGTGGCGCCTCGGCCGAACGCACCGAAAAAGCCTTTCGTATGGTGTTGCAGGATAAAAACGTCAAAGCCATGCTGGTCAACATTTTTGCCGGTATCAACCGTTGCGACTGGATTGCCGAAGGCGTGGTGCATGCGGTGAAAAAAATCGACATGCAGGTGCCGCTGGTGGTCCGTCTGTCCGGTACCAACGTCGAGGAAGGCCGCAGAATCATCGAAGAAAGCGGTTTGCCGATCATCACGGCAAATACCTTGGCGGAAGCCGCCGAGAAAGCGGTCGAAGCCCGTAACAAAGTTGTAGCCGCGCAAGCTTAAGGAACAAACATGGCAATTTTTATCGATCAAAACACTCGCATCATCGTTCAAGGCTTTACCGGTAAGATTGGTACTTTTCATGCCCAGGAGATGATCGATTACGGCTCCAACGTGGTCGGCGGCGTCACGCCGGGTAAGGGTGGGCAAAAACATCTGGACCGCCCGGTGTTCAATACCGTCAAGGACGCTGTCGAACAAGCCGGCGCCGAAGCCAGCATCGTGTTCGTGCCGCCGGCTTATGCCGCGGACTCGATCATGGAAGCCGCCGAAGCCGGCATCAAATACTGTGTATCTATCACTGATGGCATTCCGACTCAGGACATGATGAAGGTCAAAATCTTCCTGAGCAAATTTCCCAAGGAAAAACGCATGGTGCTGACCGGCCCTAACTGTGCCGGCACCATCAGTCCGGGCAAAGCCATGCTGGGCATCATGCCGGGGCATATTTATATACCTGGTAACGTCGGCATCGTCGGTCGTTCCGGTACCCTGGGTTACGAAGCGGCCGATCAAATGAAAGCGCTAGGCATCGGCGTGTCGACTTCAGTCGGTATCGGTGGCGACCCGATCAACGGTAGCTCGCACCGCGATATTCTGGAAAAATTCGAGCAAGATCCGGAAACCAAAGTCGTGGTGATGATCGGCGAAATCGGCGGACCGCAAGAAGTGGAAGCCGGTATGTTTGCCAAAGAACATATGACAAAGCCCGTTGTGGCCTACATCGCCGGTTTAACCGCTCCGAAAGGCCGCCGTATGGGCCACGCTGGAGCGATTATCTCCTCGGTTGGCGAGTCGGCGGCGGAGAAAGTTGAGATGCTCAAAGAGTTGGGAGTGATTATTGCCCCAACTCCTGCGGCGATGGGTGAGACAGTGGCTAAGGTATTGGCAAAGCTGTAAGTTACCCACCGCTAAAATAAAGCCCGCTTCGGCGGGCTTTTTTGTTTGTGTTGACTTGAGGTTCTTTAGCTTGCCCTGCCAAGCTGGTAACATCCCCTCTTTTGCCGTTTTGCCGGAATCATGCAATCTTCTCGTTTAGTCGAACGCCTTAAAACTTTTCGAACATTAACCCCAGAGCAACAGGTTATTATGAAGTTGCTGGCGGTTTATTACGGCTATAGTTCGCTGATCAATTTGGCGAAATGCCTGGGCAGTTTGGGTATCAGGGAGGGTGAGAAAACACTTAAGTCGGAAGCTGTCAAAGCCCGGCTAAAGCCGCTGATCAAAGCCGGTTTGCTGGAAGAAAACCTCAAATCCGGCGGCACCCGGTGCTGCCGAACCCTAGCGGAAGTGTTGACCCGCCAAGCGGTCGAAGACAAAGAGTTTGATTTGTTTGCCGGCGCCGTACAAATGAACAATCCGCCCGGCCATGGCTACTATCGTTACAGCACCGTGGACGATTGCATTCGCGAAGCGCGGATCCAATTTTATCGCGGCGATTACGCCAAAGTAGACGAGTGCCTGGAATCCGGTGCCCACTACCTCGGTAAACTGCCGCCGGTTAACGAACTGTATCTTTCCTGGTTTTTAAACCCGCTGGATGTCGCGTGGTTTACTACGCATCATCCGCAATTATTGCTGGGGCTGGCCGGGTTTTCGGGCTTACATCAACTGCTGTATCTGTATGCCGACGAAAAATTGGATGGCTTTTTAGAGCAGTTATTGTTCGTTAGCCAGGGTGTGCAGCAGGAATTGTTGAACCGCGTCGCTTTGGAGTTACGCTTGCTGCGGGGTGACTGGGATGCAGTCGAGCAACGGGTCGCAGATCAAAATGATCCTGAGCTGCAAGCGCTCGCGGCGACATTGATTTTTCTGCGCGGCGATTACGCGGCAGCGGTCAGCCGTTTCGAGGGCGCTTTGGCACAGCTACGCAAGGTTTCCGGACAACGCACTGCCTATTTTTACGGCTTGGCAGGCGTGTTTTACCCGCTGGCTATCCTGAAAAACAATGACGCCAAACAACGCGCCAAACTCAGCACACTGATCAATCAAGCGATCAAAGCCGACAATTATTGGTTGGGCATTTATCATCAGTTGGCCTTGTTTCAGCGTTTTTTACAAGGCGATTTGTCATTGCGGGAGCAACTGTTAAACACCGATTTGACCTATAAAATCAGTAGCGGCTATCGGGAAAGCGGCTACCCGGACACCTTGCTCACTCCGCCATTACTGCTGCATGTGTTTTTAACCCTGATCAAATTTTGGGTTAAAGCCGATCAATTCAATCATGTCACGCCACTGAGTCAAAAGCTGTACCGGCATCTGGTGGACAACGGTTATCGTTGGCCGGCCGCCGAATTAGCCAAGATCTTTACCCATATAGAGCCGCCGCGTTCCCTGCAATGGGATTGCAGCTTTTTCGATGCCAGGCCGGCGTTGGCGGATTTATTTGCCAGCCGCCCGGATTGGGACTTGGCACTGGATGCCTTATTAAATTTGCCCAAGGCCGAAAAAAAAGCCGATACCGCCGCGCTTATCGACAAGCCAACGCGCTTGGTCTGGTTGTTGAGTTACGATGACATTAGCCATCATCTGGACATCGAGCCGCGCGAACAAAAACAACAAGCCAAAGGCGGCTGGAGTAAGGGCAGGGCGATTGCCTTGAAACGGTTGGCGCACGAAACCAACAAGTTTGACTATTTAACCGAACAGGACATTAAGCTGTGCGCGCATATCAAGGAATACCGCGATAGCGGCTGGTACGGCAGCGGCACTTATTTTGAGTTCGACAATAGCATGCCGCAGGCCTTGCTGGGACACCCGCTGTTGTTTTGGGCCGATGCGCCCGAAGTACGGGTGGATGTGGTCAAGGGCGAAGCCGAACTGCGGGTGAAAAAACTGGCTGGTAGCGACAAGATCAAAATCAGCCTGGAACCCGTGCCCGGACACGAACAAAAATTCTATGTCGCCAAGGAAACACCCACGCGCTTGCGCGTGCTGGAGTTCACCGCCGACCATCATAAAATCCTCGCGGTATTGGGCGCCAAGGGCCTGGAGGTGCCGCTATCGGCGCAAGACCGAGTCTTGCAAACTCTGACCAGTATTTCCGGCTTGTTGACCGTACATTCGGATATAGGCGGCAGTTCCAGTAGCGCCGAGCAAGTCCAGGCCGACGCCACCCCGCGCGTGCATTTATTACCCTGGGGCGAAGGTCTGCGCGTGGCGATGCTGATCCGGCCGTTCGCCAGCGGCGGCGCCTATTATCAACCTGGGCATGGCGGCGAAAGCGTGTTAGCCGAAATCGACGGCAGCCATTGCCAGACCAAACGCGATCTGGCTTTGGAAAAACAGCGCGCGCAAGCCGTTTTGCAGGCTTGCGATGTGTTGGAGCAGGCGGAACGCGATGGTGCCGGTGATTATTTGCTGGATCAACCTGAACAATGTCTGGAGCTGCTGTTGCAATTACAGGCGTTGCCGGCCGAACAAGCCGTATTGGAATGGCCGGAAGGCGTCAGATTTCGGTTGTTGGGGCAAACCAACGGCAGCGGCTTTAGCATGCAAATCAAGCGCGACAACGATTGGTTTGCCCTGCAGGGCGAGTTGCAGGTCAATGAAGATACCGTCATCGAAATTCAGCAATTGCTGGGTTTATTGAACAATCGCGAAGGCCGCTTCTTGAAATTGCAGGACGGTCAATTCATTGCTTTGACCGAAGAGTTTCGCCGCCGCCTCGACGATTTACGCGCCTACGCGGATCTGCACGGCAAGAAAGTCCGGATCAATCCGTTGGCTGCCCTGACGCTGGAAGACTGGCAGGACGAGGCCGGCTTCAAAGCCGATAAACATTGGCAAGCGCACATGCAGCGTCTGAAGGATTCGCGAGACTATCAGCCTAAAGTACCGTCTACTTTTCAAGCCGAATTGCGCGACTATCAAATGGACGGTTATCGCTGGTTGGCGCGCCTGGCTCGCTGGGGTGTCGGCGCGTGTCTGGCGGATGATATGGGCTTGGGCAAGACGGTGCAAGGCTTGGCCCTGCTGGTTGACCGTGCCCCGAACGGCCCCAGCCTGATCGTCGCACCGACTTCGGTGTGCATGAATTGGGAAAACGAAGCCAGCCGTTTTGCGCCGACTCTGCATCCGCAAATTCTCGGTAGCGGTGATCGCCAGCGCTTGCTGGATAACCTGGGGCCTTACGATTTACTGATTTGCAGTTACGGCTTGTTGCAACAGGAACAAGTCGCCGAAATGTTGGCGAAAATCCAGTTCCAGACTGTGATTCTCGACGAGGCGCAGTGGATCAAAAACATCGCCACCCGCCGCTCGCAGGGGGCGATGAATCTGCAAGCCGAGTTTAAACTGATCATGACCGGCACGCCTTTGGAAAATCATTTGGGCGAACTGTGGAATTTGTTCAGGTTTATCAATCCCGGTTTATTGGGTTCATTGGAACAGTTCAATCAACGCTTTGCCGGCCCTATCGAACGCGACCGCAGTGCCGAGGCCCGTTTCCAATTGAAGAAACTGATCCAGCCTTTTATTCTGCGCCGCACCAAAACCCAGGTATTGCAGGAGCTGCCACCCCGCACAGAAATCCCGATTTATGTCGAGCTGAGCAGTGAGGAAATGGCCTTCTACGAAGCCTTGCGCCGGGATAGTCTGGCGGCATTGACTAGCGCCGATGCACCGGCCGGGCAAAAACAATTACAGATTCTGGCGGCCATCAGCAAATTGCGCCGTAGTTGCTGCAATACCTTGTTGGCCAACGCCGCGGTGGCTTTGCCCAGCAGCAAGCTGGCGGCGTTCGGTGACATCGTCGACGAATTGCTGGATAACAAACACAAGGCTCTGGTGTTCAGCCAGTTTGTCGACCATTTGCAATTGATTAAAAACTACATTGAACAGCGCGGCATTCGTTATCAATATCTGGACGGCAGTACGCCGGCCAAAGAGCGCCAGCAACGGGTAGACGCCTTTCAGCGCGGCGACGGCGAATTGTTCCTGATCAGCTTGAAGGCCGGCGGCGTGGGTTTAAATTTAACCGCCGCCGACTATGTGATTCATATGGACCCTTGGTGGAATCCGGCGGTGGAAGACCAAGCCTCAGACCGCGCGCACCGCATGGGCCAACAGCGGCCGGTGACGATCTATAGGATGATTGCAAAAAATACCATTGAGGAAAAAATCGTCGCGCTGCACAGCCATAAACGCGATTTGGCCGACAGCTTGTTGGATGGCGCGGATATTAGCGGCAAAGTGTCGGCTGATGAACTGCTGAATTTGATGAAAGGCGAAGCTTAAACAGGCAACGAATCCGGCTATTAGGTGTGGTTTTTACGTAGTCCATTTTAAAGCGCACCGAGATACTGGGTTCCTGGTTTTTGATTTTACGGCGCTCCCGCATTCGCGGGAACGCCGAACCGGGCTGAATTGCGCTGGCTTAATCCCGTCTTAAATTATGCTTTTTACGAGCGATATTGCGGCTGGCTTTGTTTTGTTGATGGGTCAATCGGGCTCGTTCGCCGGCAGTGACCACACCATCAGCTTTCGCTGCGGCTTCTTGGTGTTCTATGCGCATTTGTTGGTGTTCCAAACGGTTGGCTTCGCGGTCGGTCAAGGCGCCGGAAGCCTCGCCCTGCTCAATGCGTCTTTCCTGATTTTCCTGGCGCTGGTCGATGCGCGGGGTTTCGATGCCGGCGAAGCAGGGTTGCGCCAAGCCAAAAAATGCCAGCAACGCGCCCGATAGTAAAAATGTGTTGATGTTGTTCATGTGTGCCTCGGTAGTGTCGTTATTAGGTTGCCAACGTTTTAAAACCGTCGGCGAAGTCATTTTAGCCGGCAATATTAAGATCGCCTTAACGTTACGCGGCTAGCTGCACGGAGCTTAGTAAGCTTTGGATATTTGGGCGTCTTTTAATTGGCTGACTTAAAACGCCAATCAAGTTCAAGAAATCAAATAAGTAGAACTCGGTTCCTGACCGGCCTCCAGAATTTGTTTCATGCTGACCATGTCATAACCACCGGACAGCAAGACAATAAAGCGTTCGCGCAGCATGGGGCTTTGCCGGGAACGTAAGATGATATTGTTGGCGTCTTTTTGTTCCAGGATTCGGTACCAGTTGTAGATCATTTGAAAGATCCGCCCCATCGGTTCGCGGATGCGGGCTTCGTAATGACTGAAACGCGCGGCACTGAAATCGTCGCAGTTGGCAAAACCTTCCAGCGCCGCGTCGGCCGCGTAAACCCCACTGCGCATCGCCAGCGTTACCCCGGCGGAAAATACCGGATCGACAAACATCGACGCATCGCCCACCAGCATAAAGCCGTCGCCGTGAAAACGTTCGTTCATATAGCCAATGGATGAAATGGTTTTGATGTCCATGGCTTGCTCTGCGTCTGCCAGCCACTCTTGCACGCAGTCGCAGCTTTGAATGGCGGCGTCAAAGCGCTGTTGCGGCGAATCGCCCAAGTTTTTCGCAAAGCGGGTATCCAAGACCGCACCGACGCTGACGATGTCGTCGCGTAACGGAATGTACCAAATCCAGCCGCCATCAATGGTATGAATGTCGGTGGTGACCGAACCGTCTATCACGTCTCCAAAATTGATAAAACCGTGCGGGTCGCGGCGAAAGCCACCTTTGAAATGGGCAAAATGGGCGATTTTATTCAATTCCGGTAAGGGGCGTCGCCAGTTTAACTTACGGGCGATCAGGGACTCACGCCCTGAAGCGTCGATGACCACTGAAGCATGAATGGGCGCGGGGTCAGAATCATTCGGGCCGGCGCTCACGCCAATCGCTCGTTTGCCGTCGAATAATACGTCGGCCACCGCCCACTCCCGCCGCACATCAACGCCGCATTCGGCGGCATGCTCCAGCAAAATTTCATCGAAACGGGCGCGCTCCACGTGATAGGTATAGGGTCGTTCGAAATACCCCGGATATTCCGCTGTCAGCAGCAATACATCGGGTTTTTGATTGAACATGCCGAAGTTTGCGCCTTGCTTGACGGTAAAACCTTCGGCTTCGATTTTTTCCGTCACGCCCAGCCGCCGCCAAAGCTCCCAGCAAGCCGGCAACAAGGATTCGCCGATTTGAAAGCGTGGAAAGCGTGAGCGCTCGAACAACACCACGTGCTTGCCGGCTTTGGCCAAGATGATCGCCGCGCTGGTACCGGCGGGACCGCCGCCGATGACGGCGGCATCGAAACGTTCAGATTGTGACATGCTGTTTTGCCTGTGTAAGAAAAATCGGGACTAGGGGCGGTGGATTTAATTTTGTTCGAGCCACTGTACTAAGCAATGGCTTGCATCGGTTCATCGGCGGTAAATTTGCCATAATACCTGCCTTACGCGACTGACTCCAAACGATTGGCACTATGAACACGACTGAAATATTTCTGATCGCCCTGACCATTATCTACAGCTTGCCGTACCTAATTTGGCGAATCGGCCGGACCGCTTACTTCGCGCCCTTGGTGGTGGTGCAAATCATCACCGGGATTTTGTTGGGGCCGGGTATCTTGGGCAGCGCATTTCCCGATTACTATGCTTTTGTTTTCAATACCCAGGTCATACAGGCACTGAACGGCATCGCCTGGTGGTCGGTGATGTTGTTTGTCTGGGTCGCCGGCATTGAGTTGGATTTGCGCCAAGCCTGGCAACACCGGCTGGAAACCAGTATTACGGCTGGCTTGGCCTTGGGTGTACCCTTGGGCTTGGGGTGTGTTGCCGCTTTGGGGATGCTGCTATTTCCGGGCTGGATGGGTGCCAAGGCCATGTCTTGGCAATTTGTGGTCGGTATCGGTATGTCGTGCGCAGTGACGGCGTTGCCGATACTGATTTTGCTGATGGAAAAATTGGCAGTGCTGCGGCAACCTATCGGTCAACGCATCTTGCGTTACGCCAGCATGGACGATATAGCGATTTGGGCGGTGCTGGCCTTGATTCTGTTGGATTGGGACCGGGTAGGCCGGCAGGGTGCGTTTTTGTTAGGTTTTGCGATCAGTGCCTACGGGATTCGCAAACTAATGGCCTGGCTGCCGGAGCTTGACCGCTGGTATGTCGGCATCATCGCTCTGGCGGCGACGGGCTTTGCCGCGGACTGGGCCGGCTTGCATTTTATGGTGGGGGCATTTTTGGCCGGTGCTATCTTGGATGGCCATTGGTTCAATCAAGCCCAGATGGACTTGTTACGCCACCATCTATTACTGACGGTGATGCCAGTGTTTTTCCTGAGCACCGGCTTGAAAACCAATTGGGCCATGGGCGGGGCGGCGGTGTTGGTGGTCGCCGGCCTATTGCTATTGGTGTCGGTGTTCGGCAAATTGCTGGGCATTCATGTCGCTGGAAAAATCCTGAAATGGCAGCGCGGCGAGGCGTCTGTAATAGGTTGGCTGCTGCAAACCAAAGCCTTGATCATGATTATCTTTGCCAACGTGTTGCTGGATAAACAAATAATAAGCAGCGAGACTTTCACTGCCTTGTTGTTGATGGCCGTGCTCAGTACCATGCTGACGGTACCGGTGGTATCGCCGAAACTGGCGCGGATGCAGGCGCTTCTTTCCCGTGCAAAATAAGTGTCTAAGGTCCTTAGTTGTCCAGCCCTAAGGTTTTCCAAAAATCCGCTTGCGTAGCGATACCCAGTACCGCCTGCGCGGCGAGTAAGGCGGACACGCTGACGCCAGCTACCCCGCCGCCTGGCCGAGTCCAATGGCCGGTGTGGAACAAGCCGGGCAGGGCGCCGACTACGCTGGGGCGATTCGGGCCGATCTGCTCCGGGGTGGGCGCAAAACCATAGGCTGCGCCTTGGCGGTTTAGGGTGTAGCGCTCCAGGGTGCGCGGGGAGCCGGACTCCACGACCAACAAATGGTCGTTCAGGCCGGGAAAATGCCGTTCGGCTTTTTCCAGCAAACGCTGCTGAAAGCCGCTTTTGGCCATGCGCCAGGATTGCCCCACGTCAAATGGACACAAGGTGGTCAGCATCATGATGCTTTGTCCGGGCGGTGCGAGCGATGGATCGGCGAAGGAGGGCAGGGTGGCCGAAAACCAATTGCTCTGACCGGATTGGCTGCAGGCATAACTGGCTTCGTGGTCGAACGATTCAAAGAAAAACCCTTCATGGGCATGATCTTGCTCGGACAGAGGCAGGTCGGTGGCGATGTAGCAGGCGAAGATCGACAAGGACGGCGAAAGCTTTGCCAGGCCCTCGCCATACCCGCTTGGCAAGTGCTCCGGGCCGATCAACAATTCGGCGGTTTGGCGAATGTCGATATTGGAAACCACCGTTTCGGCCCGGATTACCTGGCCGTTTTCCAAAACAATGCCGCAAGCTTTACCGGCTTCGACACAAATCCGCCGCACGCTAGCATTCAGCAAAACTTCGCCGCCTTGGTTTTCGATAGCGGCGGCCAGTTGATCGGCGTAATTCTGGAAACTGCCCCGGCAGTAATAGCCGCCTTCGTAGGTGTATCCGGCCATCATCGAAGCCCAATACAGGAAAGACAGTTGCGATGGCGGTAAACCCAAGTAAGGCCAGAGCATCGCGCAAGCGCTTTTCAGGCGGGCATCCACCAAAAACTCGTCCAGTGCCTCCGCCAGCGTGGTGCGCCGGTAGCGGAATAAATTGCCCAGCATTTGCATGGGCGAAACCCGCGTTGCCTTACTTTGGGACAACACTTCCTCGGCCAGCATGGCTTCTTCCGCCAGTGTTTTGCAAAGCCGGATCAGCGCCAGCAGACCTTCCTTTTCTGCCGGAAAATTTTCGGTTAAGCCGGCTACGAACGCTGCTTCGCCGGCTCGCAAGGGGATTTCGAAATCCGGAAAAACCGCTCGGGCGTATGATGGTACGGGGATAAACAGTTCCTCCGGATCTATGCCCACCGCCAGGCAAATCTTATTCATGGTGCTGCCGTTGCCGTATCCTTCCGGGCTGCAACCACTGACCAGGTGTACGCCGGCATCGAAATGAAAGTGGCGGCGTTTGAAGCCATGGGCATAACCGCCCGGCCTGTCGTGCCTTTCCACCAACAACACCGACTTGCCCGATTTCGCGAGTAATGCGCCGGTACTCAGCCCGCCAATCCCCGCGCCAATGACGACGACGTCGTAAACTTCTTTTTTCGATTCCGTGTGTATGCCGCGCATTGGCTGTCTTCTATGGAGATAAATAGCCGGCTAGCTTAGGAATAAACCAAGTGGAAAACAAGTGCTTGGCTTTACCTCAGCCGTAGCGCCATCGCGCAGAAGCTCTCGACCACTGACACTGGCTGGTCTCCAGAGAGTGCTACTCATGGCTAGAATACTGTAGTTTTGTTGCTTTAAACTGCTGAATGTAATCCGATCCTTAGGCCTCTGGTTCCCAAGCTCCAGGTTGGGAACCCAGCCATCGGAAGCTCCAGCTTCCCAAATCCTCACCAGTCTTTAACCACCTCGATCAAGCCCGCCATTCCCGCATAATTACGCGCACTGGAATAGCGCCAATGCTCAGGTAAATCCACATAACCGCGCTTGACCGGATTAAGGTGAATATAATCCAGCTTCTGCCGCATCGCTGCCTCGGATTCGATCAGCTGCGGATGGCTACCTTCCTCCCAAACCTGGTACTCGCTCTCGATCTTATGCGGCCGCTTCAACAACGCCAACAATTCCAGTACCCGCGCCTCACCGCTTTGCTGCAAATGACCAATGATTTGCTTGGCGGTATAAGCCTTAAAGCGCTGCATATCCCGGCTCAAATCCGGCGAAGCGGCGATCAGGTGCAAGTGGTTTTCCAGGATCACGTAACCGTACAACTGAAACCCGCTATCACGCTGCAAAAACCGCCAGGAATCCAGGACGATATTCACCGTCGCTGGACGGGTAAACAGAGGCAGCCAATGGTTTATCGTCACAGTCAGGAAGTGCGGACTAGGGTTTTGCAGGACTCGGTAGCGGCTGCGTGTCATGGGCTATGGTGAGTGGGGATGGAGGTTGAAGTTTGGTAAATATTAAACAGCACCAATGCGATTGATGCGGTGCACATTGTTTACCGCATCGAGCTCCTCCGACACCGGCTACAATCTTACGCCCAAAGCGCGAAAGAACATTGGGTGAATAAATACAGTTGATGTTGGACGTATTTGGCCGGCTTCAAGTCTTGTAAGATTGTTTGTGCGAGTCCAGCTCGTGGAGTCAGTTGGTCCTGTCTTTATACCTATAAGGCCTATTGCGTAAAATTCCCGCAAAATATAGTTTCGTACAGAGTCAAAATTAGCGCTTTTAGCCGAGTATAAGCTATAAAGGGATTTTGTGATTGGGTCCGTGCTTTGTTCATTTAGAGAAAAAACAATTTCTTCAAACTTTCCCGCTAAAAAATCTTGGGTGATTATACGAACTTCAAAATGGTCTTTTAATCCATAAAGAAGCCGAGATGTATGCATTAGGTCTGGCAATATTATGCTCCATTCATTTGACAACGATTGTAATCTTTCGGCTGAATAGTTATTTTCAGCTTCTTTAATTATGGTTGCAGTAATTCTTGGTTTTCCAGTACATAACTCTAAACACTCATTCACAAATACAATAATATCTCTTGGACGGAAAAATGTTCGTTCTAGCATATAATCAAAAGTATCTTTTGTATCTACATGAGCAGGGAAAACATCTTTGAATGATACGTCGCCTTTTGTGTAATGATGCTTAATTAATTTATTGATTCTATATTGTACTATTTTTTCAAGCTCTGATTTTTCCCATTTTAAGTTTAGGTAAAGTGCTTTGTATTTTTCTTCTTGAAATCCTGCTATTGTCTCTAGGTGAAGTACTTTATATAGAAGGTCGTGTCGAATTGCTAAAACTACTTTGACATTTGATAATTGTTTAAATCGATTGACAACATCAATTAAGGATCTAATCAGTTTGAACTTGATCCGGTCATCGGCCCAATCTTCGTCTAGCATGTCTATTGTTACGTAGTAAGGCCTTTTTTCATCATCAAAGATGTTATCCTCTAAAACTGTAAGCATATTCTCAAGTTCACGTATTTGTACTTTTGAAACGGCATCCAGCCCATGTTCTTTGACTTCGGCACGTTGTTCAACGGATAATTTTTTAGCTCCTTCGGCGTTAAAGGTGATATTAGAGAATTTTCCATTAACACCAGCAGTCAGGCTCTGTTCAACTCGACTAGTTAATTCATGAATCCGTTGTTCAGTGGTTAACCAAAATTTATTGCCCCAAGTTTCAAAGTAGTCAATCGCTAATTCTTTATTTCTATCTTTTTTCCTTATAATTGAACTGATTGTTCTCATAAAAGTTTTATAGGACGCTTCGTCCTTAATTTTAAATTTTGCTTTTATAAGTTCTACAACAAGTAAGTGTTTCCATAGGAGAACGTAGAATGGAGATAAATTAACACCTGCTTCTTCGAAGAACGCCAATACTTTATTGGTTGCAATGAAATTAAGTGATAAATCATGGGGTGATAATTCAATTACATTGTTATTTGAATGTGCTAAGTGATACAATAGCGCAGTTTTTCCTGCTCCAGTTCTGCCAACTATAATTCTTTTCGGGTTTTTTCTGTCAAATAGAAACTTAATGTCTCCAGTATCTACAAAACAGTCGTCAAGAAACTGAGAGTCATGTTCTGCAGCTGCTGCACCAACATTGTCGTGTTTACGAAAAACAAAGTTATCCATTCGTTTTCTTCCTAATTTAGTGTTTTTTATGCTAGGTTTTCGCTAGTTCCCAAGCTCCAGCTTGGGAATGCTATCTTGGAAGCTCTAGTGCTTAGTTGCGTTATTAAGCGCTAATAATGTAATCTTGGAGGGATGTCACGAG